>NZ_CP059201.1:0-313244 GCF_014251795.1 Blattabacterium cuenoti | reverse complement strand
AACTCAAATTCTTATACCAGGATATAGGGAATTAGGTTATTTGCCTGAAGCATTTGTGAATATGTTAGCTTTATTAGGATGGAATCCTGGAGTTAAAAAAGAAATTTTTTCTTTACAAGAATTAATACATTTATTCTCTTTAGAAAAAATAAAAAAATCTGGTGTTTATTTTGATATCAAAAAGACGAATTGGTTTAATAAAAAACATTTAAAAAAAGAAGATATATTTGCATTTCTTTTTAGAGAAGTAAAAAAACGTTCTATTTTATACAAAAAAAAAGATTATTTATGGAAAGTCATTTATTTAACAATGGATAGAATTCATTTTATTCATGAAATATGGGAACATTCTTCTTATTTTTTTGTTTCTCCTAATTCTTATGAAGATAATTTTTTCAATAAAATTTGTCATGAAAATACAATTATTGAATTAGAAAATGCAAAAATATTGTTATATAATATAAATTCATTTAGTTCGGTTAATTTGACATGTTTTTTTCAAAAAAAAAAAAACAAACATAAAATTATGCAATTATTTCGTTTAGCTTTAGTGGGTTCTCTAAAAGGAATTGATATTTTTATAATTTTTGAAATGCTAGGAAAAGAAGAAAGTTTACTACGTATAGAGAAATTAATCAACAGAATAAAAGAAAAAATTTAGAATGTTTTTGAAAAAAGAATATAAAAATATAGATTTACATTTAAAAAAATTCAATGCTAAAACATTATGAAAATATTATCATAATAACTCCTATATTATCTGATGATCAAGCAAAAGATACTACAAATGAATATGAAAATTATATCATACAAAAAAAAGGAAAAATCATTCATCAGGAACATTGGGGATTAAAAAAACTAGCTTATTCTATTCGAAAAAAACAAAGCGGTTGTTATCACTTATTTGAATTTTTATTGAATTCTGATTCCATTTCTGATTTAGAATTAAAATTAAAACAAGATGAGCGTATTTTACGTTTTATAACTGTTAAATTAAATAAATATGGAATAGAATATGCTGAAAAAAGAAGAAAAAAATTATTGAAAAAAGATGAATAATTTAGAGGAATCACATAAAAAGATAAATACAAAACAAGTAGTAGATAATGAATTAAGATATTTATCTCCTATTAAAATAGAAACAAAAGTAGAAAAAAAATATTGTTTTTTTGAAAAAAGAAATATTAAATATATAGATTATAAAGATCCTACATTTTTAATCAAATTTCTGAATGCACAAGGTAAAATTTTACCACGTCGTATCACAGGGACTTTACAAAAAAATCAAAATAAATTAAATTCAGCTATCAAAAGATGTAGACAGATTGGACTTTTACCTTTTGTTACAGATGATTTAAGATAAAATGAAGATTATTCTAAAAAAAGACATAGAAAATTTAGGATTTCAATATGATGAATTAGATGTTAAACCTGGTTATGCTAGAAACTATCTCATTCCTAAAGGATATGCAATTTTAGCATTGCCTGGAACTATAAAAAATACTCATGAAATATTGAAACAACGTTCTAAAAAAGAAAATTTTTTAATTGAAAAACATAAAGAAATAGAAGATAAATTAAAAAAATTAACTATTAAAATACCAGTTAAAACAGGGAAAGGAGGAAAACTTTTTGGTTCAATTAATAATCAATACCTTATGAATGTTTTGAATCAAGAAGGAGTTTCCATAGATAAGAAACTCATTAGGATACCTGGAAATAAAGTAATTAAAACAATAGGAAAACATAAGGCAACTATACGATTACATAAAAATTTCGAATTTACATTCAATTTTGAAGTATTATCTTCTTCATCTTCACAAGAAGCTATTATATAATAAAAATAGATTTAGCATCACAATGATAATTGTAATGAACCAGGCTGATATTTTTAAAAAAGTTCCATTAACAAATGGTCCCATTTTTTCTGAATCTCCTGTAAAATGAACTAATGGAACTATTGCAAAACTTAGTTGTGCCGATAAAATGATTTGACTTATTATTAATAATTCAGTTGTGCCTTTTTCTCCATAAACAATAGATACAATCATGGCTGGAACAATAGCAATCAATCTCGTTATTAATCTTCTAATCCAAGGTTTGAGTTTTATATTCAGAAATCCTTCCATAACTATTTGTCCAGCTAAAGTTCCAGTTAATGTAGAATTTTGTCCTGATGCTAGTAAAGCTAATGCAAAAAAAACTCCAGCTAGGCTAGAACCTAATATAGGAGTTAGAAGTTTGTGTGCATCCATAATATCTGAAACTTTTGTATGTCCAAATTTATGAAAAGTGGCTGCAGATATAATTAATATCGCTGCATTGATAAAAAATGCTAAAGATAGAGATAAGGTACTGTCTATGGTGGCATATTTGATCGCCATTTTCTTCCCTTCAATAGTACGTGGATAATCTCTAGTTTGTATGATGCTTGAGTGAAGATACAGATTATGAGGCATTACCGTAGCTCCTAGTATTCCGATAGATATATAAAAAGAATGCGAATTTTTCATAATCTCAGTACTAGGGATAATTCCTTTTAATATGGAAAAAAATTCAGGTTTTGAATTAATAATTTCAAAACTAAAACAAATTAAAATTGTAAAAATTAAAGTTGCTACTACACTTTCAATGTATCTAAAACCTTTATGTTGAAAAAACAAAATAATTAAAACATCTATAACTGTAATTAATACTCCCCATGTCATGGGAATGCCAAAAAGCAATTTTAAGGCTAGTACTGAACCGATAATTTCCGCTAAATCACAAGCTGAAATAGCTATTTCGCATAATATCCATAAAATGAAACTAATAAAGGGTGGGTAATGATCTCTACAAGCTTGTGCTAAGTCTCTCTCACAAACAATTCCTAATTTTAAAGCTAAATGTTGCAAAATCATGGCAAAAAAATTGGATATAAAAATCACAGATAGAAGCATATAACCAAATTGAGCCCCTCCAGCAATATCTGTCGCCCAATTTCCTGGATCCATATATCCTACAGAAATTAATAATCCTGGACCAGTAAAAGCAAAAAGTTTTTTCCATATCCCTTTCTGTTTTGGAACAGAAACGGAAGAAAAAACTTCCGAAAGAGAAGGGTGCTTGTTTTCATTCCTCCATCCTATAGAAGATTTTTTCTTTTGCATAATGAAATAGTAGAATCCGAAAACACAAAGTTATAAAGTTAACCGTTTTAATCTTTTTTGATCATTTCAATTGTGAATAATTGATCTATATTGTATAAATAAATTATAATAATTTTTTATATTTGCATCAAATTTATCCGCCTTTTTTTTGTTTTCATGAAAAAAATAGCGATACAAGGAGTTAAGGGATGTTTTCATCATGCAGCTGTTTCTAGATATTTTGAAGGATGTAATTATAAATTGATGGAGTGTTCTTCTTTTAGAGAATTGGCTATTTCCGTAGCAAAATCAAATGTAGATATAGGGGTTATGGCTATAGAAAATAGCATAGCAGGAACAATACTGACCAATTATAGTCTTTTATCTGAATATAATTTAAAAATAGTGGGAGAAATATATATGCCTATAAAGCATAATCTTATGGCTTATCCCGGACAAAATATAGAAGATATTAAGGAAATATATTCTCACCCTATGGCTATTTTACAATGTGAATTATTCATAGATGCTCATCCTAACATCAAGATATCAGAATATTCTGATACGGCCGCTGCTGCTAAATATATTTCTATATGCAAAAAAAAAGGCTTAGCTGCAATAGCGTCCGAAAATGCGGCTAGAGAATATGGTTTGGAAATCATTTACAAAAATATACAAACTATTACAAGTAATTTTACTAGATTTTTTATTATTAAAAATTGTTGCAAAAAAGGACAAAAAGAAAATAATTATTTTGACAAAGCTTCATTAATATTCAAAATATTGCATACTACTGGTAGTTTATCTCAGATATTGAGTCTGATATCTAGTCTTGGAATTAACATGACGAAAATACAATCCATTCCTATTATACAAATACCTTGGGAATATTCATTTTATGTGGATATCATATTCAACAATATAAAAGATTATGAAAATATGAAACAACAAATACAAAAAATTCCCTGTCTTCATCAGTTATATATTATGGGAGAATATCAAAATGGGAGAATAGAATAAGAACCTAATGATTGTAGCAGCAAAAAGAACGAATCAAATATCGGAATATTTTTTTTCAGAAAAAATGAAGGAAATTTATCATTTTGAAAAAAATGGGATCAAAATCATTAATTTAGGAATTGGAAATCCTGATCTGATTCCTCCATCTGGGGTTATACATAAAATGAAAAAAGCATCAGAATTAAAGCATGCGAATACTTATCAAAAGTATATTGGAATAGAAGCACTACGAAATGCTATTTCTAATTGGTATAAAAAAGTATATCGAGTAAATGTGGATCCTAAAAATGAAATTTTACCATTAATGGGTTCTAAGGAAGGAATTATGCTTATAAGTATGTCTTATTTAGATAAAGGGGATGAGGTATTAATTCCCGATCCTGGATATCCTCCTTATTCTTCTGTATCAAAACTTTTAGATGCAAAAATTGTTTATTATAATCTTTGTGAAAATGAAAACTGGATTCCTGTATTGAAAAATTTATCTAAGGCAAAAATAATGTGGATTAATTATCCTCACATGCCTACTGGTGCAACAATTCCTTTTGAAAAATTAGAAGAAATTGTTTTTTTTTCTAAAAAAAATCATGTGTTGCTCGTTCATGATAATCCTTATAGTTTTATCTTGAATGAAGAACGTCCTTTAAGTATTTTTAATGTGAAAGGAGCTAAAGATGTAGCTTTGGAATTAAATTCTTTAAGTAAAAGTTACAATATGCCTGGATGGCGTGTTGGAATGATAATAGGAAAAAAGGAGTTTATTCATAATATTTTGAAAATAAAAAGTCAAATGGATTCTGGTATGTATTACCCCATACAAATTGGAGCTATAGAAGCCTTGAATCATGATTCAAAATGGTTTGAAAAACTGAATATAGAATATATTAAACGAAGAAAAATTATATGGGAAATATGTGATTATTTAAATTTAAAGTATACAATCAAAAGTTCTGGAATATTTGTTTGGGCAAAAATTACAGATACAAACAAAAATGATCATATATGGTCCGATAAGTTTCTCAAAACTTATCACATATTTGTGACACCTGGTAGAGTATTTGGTAATAATGGAAAAGGATATGTCAGGTTTTCTATGTGCTGTCCAATAAAAATTTTAGAACAGGCAAAAAATCGAATCTTTTCATGAATATTGGAATAATAGGATTAGGATTAATTGGAGGATCCATTGGTTTAAGATTGAGAAAATCAAATTTTGGAGATAAATTTATAGGGACAGATTCAAATCAAGAAAATGCTTCATATGCTGTAAGACTTGGAATTGTAGACGAGATAATTCCTTTGCAAGATCTCGTGATGCAATCTTCCGTAATTGTTTTATCTATTCCCGTAGATGGAATAAAAAAAATACTTCCAATTATTCTGAATCAAATTAATACAAATACCGTAATTTTAGATACGGGATCTACAAAATATGATATTTGTAATCAAATACATTCTCATCCTAAAAGAAATCGTTTCGTAGCGACACATCCGATTGCAGGAATTGAAAATTCTGGACCTGTTTCAGCTTATTCTAATTTATTTCATAAAAAAAAATGTATTATTTGTGATTCTGAATTGAGTGCTCCAGATGCTATGGATGTCGTTACAAAAATCTATTCTATTCTGAAAATGCGTATAATTTATATGACCTCTAAAGAACATGATTTAGATATTGCTTACATTTCTCATTTACCTCATGTGATTTCTTTTACTTTAGCTAGTACAGTTTTAAAAAAATTTAAAAATAAAGAAAAAATTTTCAATAATATGATGGGAAGTGGATTAAATTCAACTACACGATTGGCAAAAAGTCAGCCAGAAACATGGTTACCTATTTTTATTTCTAATAAAAAAAATTTAATTCAAGCTATAGATTTTTATATTGATGATTTAAATAAATTTCGTAATCATTTAATAAACAAAGAATTTCATGATATAAATCAGTATATGAAAAAAGCAAATGATATTAAAAATAAAAAATATGTGTAAATTAAATGTATTGTGATGGAAAAATTGAATAATAGTATAGATAGATCTTGGATTGATAAGTGGGATCAACCTTTTATTATATCTGGTCCTTGTAGTGCAGAAAGTGAGAAACAAATATTAGAAACAGCAAATAGATTGAATTCTTCTAGTGTTCAAGTATTTAGAGCTGGTATTTGGAAACCTAGAACAAAACCCAATAATTTTGAGGGAGTTGGAAAAAAAGGACTTGAATGGCTTCATAAGGTTAAAAAAAATACGGGATTAATGGTAGCTACAGAAATAGCGAATGCAGAACATGTGAGATTGGCCATTTCTTTTGGAATAGATGTTCTTTGGATAGGAGCTAGAAGCACGGCTAGTCCTTTTACGATTCAAGAAATAGCGGATGCTCTGGAAGGAGAAAATAATAAAATTGTTTTAGTCAAAAACCCTATTCATCCTGATATAGAATTATGGATAGGAGCTTTAGAACGTTTGTTGGGGAAAGGGATTCAAAAATTAGGAGTCATACATCGTGGTTTTTATACCTACAAGAATTCAAAATATCGGAACCAGCCGAATTGGAATCTTTTATTAAATTTTAGAAGCCTTCTTCCTAGAATACCGATTATATGTGATCCATCACATATTTGTGGAAATAAAGAAGGGATTTTTGATATAGCAAAAGCTGCTTATCATTTTCAATATGAAGGATTAATGATAGAAAGTCATTGTGATCCATCTCATGCTTTGAGCGATGCTCAACAACAAATCACACCAGAAAATCTTTTGAAGATGTTAAAAAAATTAACATCTATCGAAAAATTTGATCAAAAAAGTAAAAGATATTTAGATTCTTTTAGGATTTTAATTGATGAATTGGATGAAAATATTATTACACTTTTAGCAGAAAGAATGAATATTTCAAAAAAATTAGGATCTTTGAAAAAATCTTCAGACATTGCTGTTATTCAACCTAGCAGATGGGAAAAAATTATGAAAAAATCTCTTTTTTTTGGGAAAAGTTTAGGTCTTACTGAAGAATTCCTTGAAGGAATTTTTGAACTTTTGCATCAAGAATCTATTAAAATTCAGAATCAAATCAGGTAATTTATTATAAAATACTTCGTAGTCCTCAAAATGGCTTATTTATTTACCAGTGAATCTGTTTCAGAAGGTCATCCTGATAAAATTTCAGATCAAATATCTGATTCTATATTAGATCATTTTTTAGCATCTGATTCAGATGCAAAAGTAGCTATAGAAACTTTGGTTACTACGGGACAAATTATATTAGCTGGAGAAGTCAGGTCTAATACCTGGGTAAATGTTCAAAAAATAGCTCGTGATATTCTTAGAAAGATAGGGTACACTAAAAATGAATATAGATTCAATGCAGATTCTTGTGGAGTTATTTCTTCGATTCAAGAACAATCTTTAGATTTGTTAGAGGGAATTCAACGATCAAAAAAAGAAGAACAAGGTTCTGGAGACCAATGCCTTGTTTTTGGTTATGCTGTAAAAGAAACGGAAAATTATATGCCTATGTCATTAGAAATTTCACATCTTATATTAAGAGAACTCTCTTATATTCGAAATGAAGGAGAAAGAATGACATATTTACGTCCAGATGCAAAATCTCAAGTTACTTTAGAATATTCTGATACAAATGTTCCGGTGCATATTCACGCTATTATCATATCAACTCAACATGATGAATTTGATACGAAAGAAAAAATGCATCAACGCATAGTTCATGATGTTAAAAATATTCTTATACCAAGAGTCATGAACAATAAAAATGCAAAAAAATTATTTACGGATAGAACAAAATATTACATAAATTCAACAGGTAAATTTGTCACTGGAGGACCTCATGGGGATACTGGTCTGACCGGAAGAAAGATTATAGTCGATACTTATGGAGGAAGAGGGGCTCATGGAGGAGGGGCTTTTTCTGGAAAAGATCCATCTAAAATGGACAGATCTGGAGCCTACGCTGCTAGACATATAGCTAAAAATTTAGTAGCAGCAGGAATTTCTGATGAGTTATTAATACAAATATCTTACGCGGCAGGTATTGCAGAACCCATAGGAATTTTTGTAAACACCTATGGTAAATCAAAAATAGATAATGAAAATATTGCATCTAATATAAATAAAATTTTTGATTTACGTCCTTATGCTATAGAAAAAAGATTAAAATTACGTCAACCAATGTATGAAGAAACTTCTGTATATGGACATATGGGAAGAACTCCAAAAAAAGTCTATAAGTCTTTCTTAGATATAGAAGGATATCAAAAAGAACAAGAAGTAGAACTTTTCACATGGGAAAAATTGGACTATTTATCCGTTATAAAGGAAATATTTAATATTTAAAAAAATAGGTATTTTTAGTTAAATATTTTGACTATGTCTTACAATCTATTGAAAGGAAAAAAAGGAATTATATTTGGAGCCTTTGACGAAAATTCTATTGCTTGGAAGGTAGCTGAACGTGCTTATGAAGAAAAAGCATCTTTTGTATTAACCAATACACCAGCCTCTTTAAGAATAGGTAAAATTTATGAATTATCTCATAAAACGGAATCTATGGTGGTTTCAGCCGATGCCACTTCCATATCAGATCTTAATATTTTATTTGAAAAAACATTAAATCATTTTGGAGGAAAAATAGATTTTTTATTGCATTCCATAGCTATGTCTATGAATATCCGAAAGGGTTTAACTTATCCCTCTATAAATTATGAATTTTTAAGAAAAGGATGGGAAATATCTGCTGTATCTTATCATAAAATTATGCAGACAGCTTGGAATAAAAAAGCGATGAATAAATGGGGTTCTATTGTAGCTATAACATATATTGCTTCTCGACGAAGTTTTCCAGATTATGTAGATATGTCGGATTACAAATCCTATTTAGAAAGTATTACACGTAATTTTGGATACCATTGGGGAATCAAAGAAAAGGTAAGGGTGAATACGGTATCACAATCTCCTAGTATCACACGAGCTGCAAAAGCTATCAAAGGATTTGATCAACTTTTAACATTTTCTGAAAAAATATCTCCGTTAGGAAACGCTTCTACACAAGATTGCGCTAATTATATAATTACACTTTTTTCAGATTTAACAAGAAAAGTAACCATGCAAAATTTATATCATGATGGAGGTTTTTCTCATACTGGAATTATTGAAGCTATGATTTCATAAAAATAATACCTACATAACTAACTTATATAATATGAAAAGAATTATAGCTCCATCTTTATTTTCCGCAAATTTAGCTTTCTTATATCGTGATATAGAAATGCTGAATCAAAGTGAAGCAGATTGGTTTCATATTGACATAATGGATTCTTCTTTTGTTTCTAATATTTCTTTTGGATTTTTGTTCACTAAATATATAAAAAAATATACACATAAGCCAATGGATGTACATTTAATGATATTACAACCAGAACGATATATTGAACAGTTGAAAGCTTGTGGAGCCAACCATTTACATATTCATTATGAAGCTTGCATTCATTTAAACAGAACAATTTCTTATGTTAAAGAAAATGGAATGAAGGTAGGTGTAGCTGTGAATCCACATACTCCAGTTTTTCTTTTACAAGACATCATTAATGATATAGATTTTGTTTTATTGATGAGTGTTAATCCTGGTTACAGTGGACAAAAATTTATTCATCAAACATATCAAAAATTAGAAGATACTAAAGATTTAATTTTAAAAAAAGATTCTTCTGCTTTAATAGAAGTAGATGGAGGAATTAATTTAGAAAATTCTTCTTTATTGTTCAAAAATGGAGCAGATATATTAGTATCAGGAACTACTATTTTTTCTAATTCTAACCCAAAAGAAATTATTCATAGAATGAAATTAGAAAATGAAACATTATTATGATTTCTAAACAAACTATAAAAAAAATACTTTCTCTTTCTTGCATTGAAGATGTGATTGGTGATTTTATCAAATTAAAAAAAAGTGGATCGAATTACAGAGGGCTAAGTCCTTTTTCTAATGAAAAAACACCTTCTTTTATCGTTTCTCCTACAAAAAAAATATGGAAAGATTTTAGTTCTGGAAAAGGAGGAAATATTATCACTTTTATTATGGAACATGAACATTTAACTTATGAGGAATCATTGCGTTTTCTTGCCAAGAAATATGATATCAATATTGATCATATAGATCAAGATAACGATTATAATAAACATAAAAATCAAGAAAAAGAAGAATATGAAAAATTGTATTTAATACAAGATTATGCAAAACGTTTTTTTATTAATCAATTACATGAAACCAAAGAAGGACAAGAAAACGGATTAAATTATTTAATTAAAAAAAGAGGTTTTGATATAGAAATCATTCAAAAATTTGAATTAGGATATGCACCTATTTATTTGAATAGACTCACGTATACAGCATTAAAAAAAGGATTTAAAATACAGGATATCAAAAAATCTGGATTTACTGTTGTTAAAAAATCTAATTATTTTTTTGATTGTTTTCGTAAACGTGTGATGTTTCCAATACATAATTTATCAGGAAAAGTGATAGGTTTTGGGGGAAGAAATATTGATTCTAAATATTCCGCTAAATATATCAATTCATCAGAAAGTAATATTTTTATAAAAAGTAAAATTTTATATGGCTTGTTTCAAGCTAAAAAAAACATGATTCAAGAAAATTTTTGTTATTTAGTGGAAGGATATACAGATGTTATTTCTTTACATCAATCTGGTATTAAAAATGTAGTTTCTTCTTCTGGTATTTCACTCACCGTAGATCAAATTTTATTGATCAAAAAATTTACAAAAAATGTTGTTCTTTTTTATGATGGAGATCGTTCTGGAATTAAAGCTTCTTTAAGAGGAATTAATATGATGCTGGAACAAGAAGTAAATGTCCGCATATTATTGATTTCTAATGGAGAAGATCCAGATTTTCTATCAAGAAAATATTCTTTTTCTGAACTCAGAAATTTTCTATCAAAAAATAGTTATAATTTTGTTTCATTTAAACAAAAAATATATGAAAAGTTCTATAAAAATGATCCCATAAAAAAATCATTTTTAATAATGAATATTTTGAATAGTATTTCAAAAATATCCAATGTAATTCAAAAGGAATTATACTTACAAGAAGCTTCAAAAGTACTAAACATTCGTCAACAAATTTTGATTTATGAATTGAACAGAATAAACGAAAAAAATGCACATAAATTAAAAGAAAATCCAACGTTTTTTTCAAAAAAAAAAAATACTATTCTTGTTGTTGAAGAAGAATTGATTCAATTGATTTTAAATCATGGAAATCAAATTATAAAAAAAAAAGAACAAAATACAACGGTTTTAGAAGAAGTCTTGCACTTTTTTAAGTGCTGGAACTTACGTTTTTCTTTGAATAAAAATCAAGAAATATTTGATCAAATTTGTTTAAAAAATAAAAAAACAGATTTATCAAAATTTTTTGATAAAAAAAACACAAAATTTTATTCATTATCCAAATGGGATAGAAAAGGAATACAGGTTTCCTCTAAAGAGGATCATCTGAATCAATATATTAGTGATATTTTATTGAGGTATAAATCTTTATATATTTATAAATTAATTCAAAAAGAAATTATACATTATAAAAATTCTCTTGAAAAAGATGAGAATAGAAAATCTTGTATCAAAAAAATTATGCATTTAACAAATATAAAAAATGAACTTCATAAAAAATTACATAGATTTGTGTAATGATTTTTTTCTTTTTTTAAGTTTTGGTAAATTCGTGCATATAAAAACGATAAAAACGAAAAGAAAAAATGAATACATTAATTTCAAAAAAAGCGCCTAATTTTACGTCTAGTGCGGTTTTAAATGGAAAAGATATTGTACAAAGTTTTACTTTAGAGCAATTTAAAGGAAGTAAATATGTTTTACTTTTCTTTTATCCAAAAGATTTTACTTTTGTATGTCCCACAGAAATATATGCATTTCAAGAAAAAATTCAGGATTTTGAAATGAGAAATGTACAAGTTATTGCTGTATCTACGGATACAGAACAATCTCATTGGGCTTGGTTGCAGATGCCAAAAGAAAAAGGTGGAATACATGGAGTAACTTATCCTATTGTATCTGATATCAATAAGACCATATCTCATAACTATGGAGTGTTGTCTGGGAATTGGATTTGCAATCATGAAGAATTGAAAGCTACTGGAGAACTGATAGCTTATAGAGGATTATTTTTAATAGATAAAGAAGGGATAATCAGACATCTTTTAATTAACGATTTTCCTTTGGGAAGAAATGTGCATGAAGCGATCCGTATGATAGATGCACTTCAATATTATGAAAAAAGTGGAGAAGTATGTCCCGCTAATTGGAAAAAAGGAAAAAGAGCTATAAAAGCTAGTCATAGTGGAATTGAAGATTATTTTTCATCTTAGATTTATTCAGAATATCCTTGACTTTCAATTCAAAAAAAATAAAAAATGTTCAAAAAAAAAGTAGCATTTTATACCATGGGATGTAAACTCAATTATGCTGAGACTTCTACGATAGCAAGAAAGTTTTCTCCTTTATATTATAAACATGTTACTTTTAATAGTTATGCAGATATTTATGTAATCAATAGTTGTTCTGTAACAAAAAATGCAGAAATTGAATTTGAACATATTGTACGTTCTGCTATAAATAAAAATTCAAAAGCTATTATTGTAGCAATAGGATGTTATGCTCAACTGAATCCTAAAAAAGTGTCTTCCATTATTGGAGTAGATCTCGTTTTAGGCTATGAAGAAAAATTTAAAATTATAGATTATATTAATAAAAAAAAATGGTTTTTGAATAAAAAATATTATGCAAAGATTATTTCAAAAAAAACTTATTTTCCATCGTTTTCCGTTGGAGATAGAACTCGTTCTTTTTTAAAAATACAAGATGGATGTGATTATAAATGTAGTTATTGTGTCATTCCTATGTCAAGAGGCCCCTCTCGTTCTGATAGAATAGAAAATATATTGCAAAATATTAGATTTCTTTTTCATAAAGGAGTTAAAGAGATCGTGTTAACAGGTGTTAACATAGGAGATTATGGAAAAAATATATACGGATATAATAGACAATTATATACATTTTTTGATTTAATACAAGCTATAGATGAAATACAAGAAAAAGGAAGAATACGTTTATCCTCTATAGAGCCTAATTTATTGAGAAATGAATGTATTAAATTTTTGTCTAAAAGCAAACATTTTGTTCCTCATTTTCATATTCCTTTACAATCCGGAAGCAATGATACATTGGAAAAAATGCATAGACGTTACAAACGAGAACTTTATCAAGAAAAAGTAAAACAAATTCGATATTTAATGCCAGATGCTTATATAGGTTCAGATATTATTGTTGGCTTTCCTGGAGAAACACATAAACATTTTTTGGAAACTTATCATTTTTTGAACAAATTAGAAATTTCATCTTTACACATATTTACTTATTCTAATAGACCAAATACAAAGTCCAGTACAATGGATCAAAATGTATCGAGAAAGATACAATGTAAACGAAATCAAATTTTTAGAGTTCTTTCAAACAAAAAATATCGTTCTTTTTGCAGTAGACAAATTTATACTAAAAAAACCGTATTATTCGAAAAAAATTCTCACAATAAAAAATATTTATATGGATATACAGAAAATTATATTCGAACTAAAATGTTATTAAATTCATGCAATTCTTCATCATATGAGAATACATTACAAGATGTATTAATCACAAAAATAGATCAAGATGGAATAATGGTAGCCGAACCATTAAATTTAGTTAAAAATCCAATTAATCCGGCATGTTTATAAATTCTACATCAAAAATTTCTTGAAAAGATTTTTTGACCATACATTTTACTTTTTGTAAAGATATATCATCTTTTTTCAATTCTTTTTTTAAAGAAGTCACTTCTTGATTATAAATTCCACAAGGAATAATATGATTAAAATACTGTAAATCTGTATTTACATTTAAAGCAAATCCATGCATAGTGACCCAGCGACTCATTCTAATTCCTATTGCACATATTTTCCTTGATTTTCCGTTTTTTCCATTATTAAACCAAACTCCCGTTCTTCCTTTTTTTCGTTCTCCCTTGATTGCATAATTTTTACATAAAAAGTGAATCATTACTTCTTCTAAAAGACGAAGGTATTTATGAATATCAGTAAAAAAATAATCCATATTTAAAATAGGATACCCAATCAACTGACCAGGACCATGGTAGGTGATATCGCCCCCTCTATCTGTTTGATAAAAAGAAACATCTATTTTTTTTAAAAAATCAGACGAAACCAACAAATGTTGATTTTTGTGACCATTTTTTCCTATAGTATATACATGAGGGTGCTCTACAAAGAGAAAATATCCTGCTTTTTTATCCGATATATTATTTACTTTTTTTTGTATGATTTCATCAAATAATTTTTTTTGATACATCCAAGTTTCTTGGAACTCTTTTTTTCCTAAATCTTCAAAAAAAAGTATTTTTTTTTTCATAGTTTTTGAAAAATTTATATAAACAAATGTACCTTAGTTTTATTCAATTCGTTCGTTTCGTATGGTCAACATCCACACAATCCACACAAACACAAATTAGTATATGACTTATTTATCAGAACAACAAATTATACGAAGAAAAAAACTAGATCAACTTAAATTATTGGGAATCAATCCTTATCCTTCAGAAGAATATGTTGTCACCACTACCATTTGTAATATACAAAAAAATTTTACGGAAAACAGAACTGAAACTATAAGTATAGCTGGACGGTTAATGCGTTTGCGTATTTTAGGAAAAGCTTCTTTTGGAGAGATTAAAGATCATACAGGCAGTATGCAAATATATTTGAATCAGGATCATTTATCTTCTGATCAAATAAAAAAAGAGGATGTTTACAATATTTTTTTAAAAAAACTTATAGATATAGGAGATATTATTGGAATCAAAGGGTTTTTATTTAAAACAAAAATGAATGAAATGACCATCCATGTTCATAAATTAACTTTATTATCCAAATCTATACGTCCCTTGCCACAAGTAAAAGTGGATAAAAACAAAAAAATATATGATGCTTTTTCTAATACAGAACAACGTTATCGTATGCGTTATGTGGATCTTATTGTCAATAATTATGTAAAAGAAATTTTTTTAAAACGTACTCGTATCATTAAAAAAATAAGAAATTTTTTGGATGATCAAGAATATCTAGAAGTAGATACTCCAATTTTACAATCCATACCTGGAGGAGCTATAGCTCGTCCTTTTGAAACATTTCACAATACACTGGGGATTCCATTATATTTACGTATAGCTAATGAACTTTATTTGAAAAGATTAATCATTGGTGGATTTAACGGTGTATATGAATTTTCAAAAAATTTTAGAAACGAGGGGATGGATCGTCTTCATAATCCAGAATTTACTGTATTGGAACTTTATGTAGCTTATAAAGATTATTACTGGATGATGGATTTTACAGAAAAATTTATGAAATGGATCTGTAATAAATTTCAAGAAAATAACCATATTAGTTTTCAAACTCCTTTTCCTCGTATTCCTATATTGGATTCTATTAAAAAATATACAGGATTTGATATCAAAAAAATGGAAAAGGAAGAATTAAGAAAAGTTTGTCAAAAATTGCATATAGAAGAGAATGTAAAAATGAGTAAAGCTAAATTAATTGAAAACATTTTTGAAGAAAAATGCAAAAATCATTACACAAACCCAACTTTTATTATTGATTATCCTTTGGAAATGAGCCCATTAACTAAAAAACACCGTGATAAAGAAAATTTATCAGAACGTTTTGAACTCATTATAAATGGGCAAGAAATAGCGAATGCTTATTCAGAACTTAATGATCCTATAGATCAATTGTCTCGTTTACGAGAACAAATGAAATTATCTGAAAGGAACATGAAAGACGAATCTATATCAATTGACCAAGATTTTATACGTGCTTTAGAATTTGGCATGCCTCCTAGTGCAGGCATTGGAATTGGAATCGATCGTTTAGTAATGTTACTTACTGAAACAAAATCGATTCAAGAAGTTTTACTTTTTCCGCAAATGCGTCCAGAAAAGAAAAAGTAAAAAAAAAATAAATTACTTATTTTCCAATCCTAATACTTTTAATCCATTTATTGTAGAAATTTTTACCAAATGATCGATATCATAATAATGACAAGCTTCTAACATTACTCGTAATTCTATCCATAGATTTCCATCAGAAAAAGGTTTGTATATATCACAAATATTATCTGTTCCAAAAGCTACTATAATTCCTTCAGGAACCATTTCATCCACTGGCGTGATAGAATTATGGCTAGGAGTTAAACGCTCACTTCTGGTATGATCAATCCAAGCAATGGGACAAGATATTACCATTAAATTTGCTTTTCTCATTAAATGGTATATTTTATAACGATAATCTCTAGTATGTGCGGCTAAAGAAATGCTATGTATAGCTACTACTTTTCCTTGCATCCCATGTTCAATCGTTTTTTTTGCTAATTTTTCAGTCTCTTTTTCTTCTCTAGTATTCAACTGATCCACATGTACATGCACAATTTTTCCTTTTTTTTTAGCTGTTTGTAATAAAATATCTAAATGTTCATCTTCTTTTCCATAATCTGTAGCGGGTAATCCACCAATAATATCTACAAATTCTATTGATTGATCAAACCAATATTTTGATTTTGTATTCAAAACACCTTTCAGAACTTGATTAGCAAAACAAATATGAATTAAATTTCCGTAATTATTTTTCAATTTTTTAGCGGCTTTCAAAGCACGATTTTCAATAATTTCATCTACATCAATAAAAGAACATAAAGCTTGTGTTCCTTGCATTAAAAAATATTCTAAAGCTTTTTCCATACGGATATAAATATCCTCTTCTGTAGCTAAACGTTTCATTTCATCAACTAGATACCATTTTTTTTGAAGGGGGGAATAAGAATATTGAAAATTTTTTTTTGTTAGAGTATAAGCTCTGTCCAAATGAGCATGAGCATTTACCCATCCACCTTTTTTTTTCACTTTTTCTATAAAAATTTTTTTAGGATTCATTTTAAATCTGTTTCTATTTATTAATGTTAAATATTGGAAATCCAAACAACTTTCTTAGTTATAAAAAATGGTTCTTCAAAATAATGATTTAAAGGATATTCTATTGCATGAGGAAATTCTTTTAATTCATCATAAAGATTTCCTCCTTTTAGATATAAAGCTCCATTTTTAATTTTATAATTGGACTTGTGTTTAAATTTATCTTTTATCCAATTGTGAATGATATTTATTTTGTTAACAGCTCGAGTGACCACAAAATCAAATTTATTTTCTAATTTCTCTGCACGAATACAAATAGTACATACATTTTCTAGATGAAGATTATATATGATTTTTTCTATAATTTTGATTTTTTTTCTAATAGAATCTACTAATATAAATTTTGTATTAGGAAAAATTATGGATAAGGGAATTCCAGGAAATCCTCCTCCTGTTCCTAAATCCATGACACATGATCCTGGATAAAAAGAAAATACTTTAGCTATTCCTAAACAAAAAAGGACGTGTTGCTGATAAAAATCGAAAAATGTTTTTCTAGAGACTAAATTCACATATGTATTCCAATACGCATATAAATTTTTTAAATCAGACAATTTATAAAATTGTTGATCCAATAAATTAGGAAAATATTTTTTAATTAATTCCATATTAATGAATAAATAAACTTATAATCAAATTTATTTAGATTTGTAATCATTCCAAATAAATATTTATGATATGACAAATAGATTATCTCATCGTTTACAGAATATATCTTATTCACAAACTATAGCTATGTCATCTAAAGCCAGAGAATTAAAAAATAAAGGTTATGATATTATCAATTTAAGTTTAGGAGAACCCGATTTTTTACCTCCAAATTTTGTTTTATCCGCTGCAAAAAAAGCTATAGATGAAGGTTATCATTATTATACTCCTGTATCCGGATACTTAAAACTTAAAAAAGTAATATGCGAAAAATTTTACCGTGATAATCATTTGAAATACAACCCTTCTCAAATTGTAGTTTCTACCGGTGCAAAACAATCTATAATGAATGTTCTTTTATCTTTGTTAAATAAAGATGATGAAGTTATTATTCCCGCCCCTTATTGGGTTAGTTATTTACAAATGGTTAAATTTTGTGAATCTTCTCCTGTTATTGTTCCAACAATTATGAAAAATGATTTTAAGATTCATCCAGATCAATTAGAAAAAGCTATTACATCTAAAACAAAATTATTTATATTCAGTACTCCTTGTAATCCTACAGGAAGTGTTTATTCTTATGAAGAACTAAAAGATTTAGCCGAAGTTTTTAAAAAACATCCAAAAGTCATGATTCTTTCTGATGAGATTTATGAACATATTTGTTACTCAGAAAAACATACTAGTATTGCTATATTTCCAGATATTCATCATCAAGTTATTACAGTTAATGGTTTATCTAAAGCTTTTTCTATGACAGGTTGGAGAATTGGATATATTGGATCTGCAGAATGGGTTGCTCAATCTTGTGATAAAATACAAGGTCAGATGACCTCATGTGCAAATTCTATCGCGCAGATAGCTGCCATTTCTGCATTATCTGCTCATCCAAATCAAATTGAGTATATGATTAAGGAATTTGAAAAAAGAAAAAATTTAGTTTTAGATATGATTCAGGAAATTGATGGATTACAAATTTGTAAACCAAATGGAGCTTTTTATGTTTTTCCAAAAATTTCAAATTTTTTTGGAAAAAAATTACATGGAAAAATGATTCAAAATTCAGATGAATTTTCTGAATTTTTACTTGAAAAAGCTCAAGTTGCTACCGTTAGTGGGAGCGCTTTTGGCGATAATGAATGTTTACGAATTTCTTACGCAACATCATACGAAAAAATTACAGAAGCCTTGACAAGAATAAAAAAAGTATTAAGATAAAAAAGATTTGGGTGGACGACCGGATTCGAACCGGCGACCCTCAGAACCACAATCTGATGCTCTAAACCTACTGAGCTACGTCCACCAATAACAATGACAAAGATAATTAATTCTGTAAACAAAAACTTTCTATAATTTTTTTACAATAAGAAAATAAATCACTATATATCCATTTGATGATAGATGTTTTTTCTTGAATAGGATATAAAAGATGAACATTAGCGCCTGCATCTAGTGTAAAATAAATATTTTTTTTGCTCTGTTTTCTAAAATTCCATACTGTCTGAATCACATTCAGAGTATTTGGTTTCATCCATAAAAAATAGGGACGAGAAGTCATAATCATAGCATGAAGAGTCAAAGCTTCATGTTCTATTAATTCTCCAAATTCTTGGAAATCTCCTATTTTTAATATAGATATAAGCCGATTCATATTTTGATTTGCACATTTAAATCTTTCTCTAGCATAAGGATGATTATTCATTAATTGATGTCCTTTTGTACTCAATATTTTTTTTGGTTCATCATCTATAATTAAAATCGTATCTTCTATTTTTGTAAAAATGGAATGAACTTCATATGGATATGGAATAGCATAAAGATTATTACTTCCTTTTATGGATTTATGACACCCCCAAACAACCAGTCCAGGATAAATAGATCTGCAAGCACTACCAGAACCTAATCTAGCTAAAAAAGAAGCTTTTTTGAAAAAAAAATCTTCTTTTAAGGAAGAGACTAATTTTTTTTCTATTTTCATAATACATAAAGCTAAAGCACTCATGGAAGAAGCAGAAGAAGCTATTCCACTACTATGTGGAAAAGTATTATAAGTTTCTATAATGAAATTATAATATTGTAAATAGGAACAATAAAATGAAATTCTATGAAAAAATTCTAAAATCTTTGGAAGAAAACTCGTTTTTTCTTTTCCTGAAAAAAATATTTTTATAGATAAATTACTTTTTTTCTTTTCTTTATAAATTAGTCGTGTTACCGTATATATTCCTCCTAAAGAATAACTAATAGATGAATTCAACGGTATTTGAATTTTATTATTATGTTTTCCCCAGTATTTAATTAAAGCAATATTGGAATGACTTTTACAGGTAACTACTCCGTTAGGTTCTATAGAATATTTTTTTTTCCTATAAAAAAACAATTTTTTTTAAAAATTTAATTACAAATCATTTTTACTTTTGATGTAATCTAACATTTTTTTATCATCAAATTCTCCTTCAGAACGAGCAATGACACAACTAGCTAATCCATTTCCTATTACATTTACGGTAGTTCTAGCCATGTCCATTAATTCATCTATCCCTATAATAGCTAATATAGGCCAAGTCGGTAATCCAAAAGAAGCTACAGTAGCTAAAAGAATTACTAAAGATGCTCTCGGTACTCCAGCAACTCCTTTACTAGTTAAAATTAACGTCAGTCCTATAAATATTTGTTGGCTAAAACTTAAAGGAATACCAGACGCTTGTGCAACAAAAACAGTCGCTAAAGATAAATAAAGAGTAGTCCCATCTAAGTTAAAGCTATAACCTGTAGGAATAACAAAAGCTATAATTTTTCTGGGAACTCCTAATTTTTCTAAATTTTCCATAAGTAAAGGCAAAGCAGATTCGGAACTTGTAGTAGCAAACGCGAGTGAAACAGGTTCGGCTAATGCTTTTACAAAACCTTTTAAAGGAACTTTAATCCAAAAAAGAATAGGAAGTAAAACAACGATCAAAAAAATCAGTAAAGCAATATAAAGAGTCAATAACAATTGAAATAAATTATATAAAATATCCAACCCCATATGTCCTACTGTATAGGCAATAGCGGATCCTACTCCTATAGGAGCAAAATACATAATAATTTTAGTAAATTTGAACATGATTTCTGAAAGACTTTCTGCAAACAGTAGTATAGGATTTCGTTTTTTCTCCTCTAAAAAAACCATGGATACACCGAATATAACGGAAAATACGACTATAGGCAATACATCTCCATGATATATGGATTTTATAAAATTTTCTGGAAATACATGAAGGATTGTGTCTTGCCAAGTTCTACTTTCTACTTTTGGTAATTGTTGTTTTGTTATTCCTGAAGGGATAACAATGCCTACTCCTGCCTGGGATACATTAATAGCAATTAGACCAATAAATAAAGCTAAAGTTGTAACAATTTCAAAATATAGTAGGGATTTCCATCCCATGCTGCCTAATTGTTTGATATTAGAATGACTTGCTATTCCAACTACCAAAGTTGAAAACAATATTGGTGCAATGATCGTTTTGATCAACCTCAAAAATATTTGAGATAAAAATCTTAATTCTACAGCTATTTTTGGCATATCTAATCCTATTTCTATTCCTATGATAATGGATAACAATATCCAAGTAGTTAAGTCTTTTTTCATAAAAGAATACAATATGAAAATAGATATTACGAAATATCTTAATATGCAAAGAGTCAATTTATCCAATCCTAATAAGGATTTTGATAAATGAATCAATACATATGCCAAAACACTTAAAAAAGCTACTAATAAAACTTTTTCTTTTTTTATTTTCATTCCAGTACTCATTTTTTTTATATAAAAAATCCAATCAAAAAATTATTACATGGTAAGGTATAAGGTAACAGACCCGTAGGGACTCGAACCCCAACTAACAGAACCAAAATCTGCTGTGCTACCGTTACACAACGGGTCTATGAAAAATGTAAATATATACCATTTTTTTTCAAAAACATGATAATTATATCTAAATTTGGACTACTTGACTTTAAAAACGTTAACAAGGTTTTATATATAATATAAATTAATCAAATTATGTCCGTAAAAATTCGTTTAAAAAGAATTGGGAAAAAACATCGACCTATTTATCATATAGTTGTAGCTGATTCTCGTGCTCCACGAGATGGAAAATTTATTGAAAAATTGGGAACATATAATCCTCATACGGATCCTCCTTCAACTGTATTAAAAATACAAAATGCTGTATCCTGGTTGATGAAAGGAGCACAACCTACCAATACGGTTAAATCCATTTTTTCTAAAACTGGTGTTCTATTGAAAAAACATTTGTTAGAAGGAGTAAAAAAAGGCGTCTTCACTAATGAAGAATCCCAAAAAAGATTTCACACATGGTACAAAAAATATAGAATTTAATCTAGTAAATAACATGTAAATTTTTTCGAAATATTTAATTTTTTTATATAAGTATCAGAACAATTCATTGAAAAATTTCCTATTTGTTCTCTTCTTAAAGAAAGGATATAAGCTCTGCTTCTAAGTGCTTGTCCAAAATCTCTGGCTATAGATCGAATATAAGTCCCTTTTCCACATTCTATCAAAAATTTTATGTAGGGGATTCCTATTTTTAAAATATGAAATTTATAAATTTTTACGCGTCTAGATCTGACAAGTATCTTGATTCCTTTTCTAGCATATTCATATAATCTTTTTCCTTTTTTTTTTAAAGCGGAAAAAGATGGAGGGAATTGATCTATTTCTCCTAAAAATCTTTTAGATATTTTTTCAATTAACTGAGGAGTAATATGCGAAATGGAAGAAAAATTATGCTCTTTTGTTTCTGAATCAAAAGATAAAGTTTCACAACCTAATTTGATAATGCCTGTATAAACTTTTTTATAATTTTGAATTTCATTTACTTTTTTAGTATATTTTCCTGTTAAAACGATTAATAAACCTGTAGCAAAAGGATCTAAGGTTCCGGTATGTCCGATTTTCAGATTTTCTTGAGATATGGTAGAGATAATATGACTTTTTATTTTTTTAACAATATCAAAAGAAGACCATCCCCATGGTTTATCTACTAATAATATTTTTCCATTTTTTAATTCTGATAAATTGATAATCAAAATTTTATAATTGGTTTAATAAAATAATGTATAATCAGAAAAAAAGTTCCTAAAATAATTCTATAGTATCCAAAAAATTTGAAATTTTTTAAATATTTTATGAAATATTTTATGGATATCATTCCAGTGATAAAAGATACTATATTTCCTAATAATAACAATTCCATATCTTTAAATGTCAAATAATTTAATTGGAAATAATAGTCAAATAATTTTTTGCATGTCGCAATTATGATAACAGGAACAGATAAAAAAAAAGAAAATTCAATAGCTTTTATTCTATTTATATTTTGTAACATACAAGCAACGATAGTCGTTGCGCTTCTGGATACTCCTGGTACTAAAGCTATACATTGGAATAATCCAACAATAAAAGCTTTCAAATAAGTAATATTGTTTTTCTTATTAAGAAAATTTTTTTCATAAAAAATCTCCGCTTTCAAAATTATTAATCCTCCTATTAAAAGAGATAAAGCGACTATAAGTGGTTGATTCAAAAATAAATTGGTTATTTTGTTCAAAAAAAAACCAAAAATTCCTACAGGAAAACTAGCTACACAAATTTTTATATAAAAATCAAATTTTTGAAAAAAAAGCTTTTTTCTATATAAAAATACGACAGATAAAACAGCTCCAAACTGAACAGAAATAAGAAATAAATTTGTTATTTTATTTTCTATGATTCCCATCATGTAAGCCGCAAAAATCATATGACCTGTAGAAGAAATTGGAAAAAATTCTGTAATTCCTTCAATAATCCCCAACAGGATCGATTGAATATAATTCATAGTATGATCAATTCATTGAAAAAATTAAACATCAATGTTTGCATGTATTGCATTTTTTTCTATAAAACTTCTTCGTGGAGGAACTTCATCTCCCATTAGAATGGAGAATATTTTATCTGCTTTTGAATAATCCTCTATATTTACTTTCCGTAAAGTTCTTTTTTTAGGATTCATAGTCGTTTCCCAAAGTTGTTCTGCATTCATCTCTCCTAATCCTTTATATCGTTGTACATTCACATATTTTCTTCCTCCTAATTTATGGATAATGTTTTCTCTTTCTTGATCACTCCAAGCGTATTGGTAATGTTTTCCCTTTCGAATGAAATAAAGTGGAGGTGTAGCAATATAGATGTGTCCTTTTTCTATTAATGGTTTCATATAACGAAAAAATAATGTTAAAATTAAAGTAGAAATATGACTTCCGTCTACATCTGCATCTGTCATAATAATAATTTTATTATATCTAAGTTTTTTTATGTTTAAAATTTTTTGATCTTCTTCTGTTCCAATAAAAACTCCTAAAGAAGTAAATATATTTTTTATTTCCTCATTTTCAAATATTTTATATTGCATAGCTTTTTCCACATTGAGTATTTTACCTCGTAAAGGCAAAATAGCTTGAAAATTTCGATCTCTTCCTTGTTTAGCTGTCCCTCCAGCAGAATCTCCTTCCACTAAATAAATTTCACAGTTTTCTGGATTACTGAAAGAACAATCAGCTAATTTTCCAGGTAAAATACTACTTATAGAAGTCTTCTTTTGTATTAATTCACGAGCTTTTTTAGCTGCTTGACGTGCTTTAGCTGCTAATATAATTTTATCAATAATTTTTTTCCTATCACTAGGATGTTCTTCTAAATAACTATGAAATTTTTCTCCTACAATTTTATCCACAATACCTCCTACTTCATGATTACTTAGTTTTGTTTTAGTTTGTCCTTCAAATTGAGGCTCCATAACTCTAACAGATATAATAGCCGTAATTCCTTCTCTAAAATCATCTCCAGTTAATTCTACTTTATTAGATAAAATACTACCATATCCATCAACATATTTTTTTAACGTTCTTGTTAATGCTCTTCGAAAACCAGAAATATGAGTTCCTCCTTCATAAGTATTAATATTATTAACATAAGAATAAATTTTTTCTTTAAAAGAAGTGTTGTATTGCATAGCTACTTCTACAAGAGTATTATCTTTTTCTTCTTCAATAAAAAGAATTTCTTTAGTCAAAGATTCTTGATTTTGATCCAAAATTTTTAGGTATTCTTTTAATCCATTTTTAGAAAAAAAATATTCTTTCATATCCTTTCTCTCATCTTTTAAAAATAAATACAACCCTTTATTTAAAAAAGATAATTCTTTTAATCGATTAGCTAAAATTTCATAATTATATATAATGGAATTAAAAATAGAGTGATCAGCAAGATAATAAATTTTAGTTCCTTGCATATTAGTTTTTCCTAAACATTTTACAGGATAAAGGGCTCTTCCTTTCAAATATTCTTGTTGATAAATTTTTCCGTTACGATAAATTGTAACTATAAGTTTTTGAGAAAGAGCATTGACACAAGAAATCCCTACTCCGTGTAATCCTCCAGAGACTTTATAAGAATTTTTGTCAAATTTTCCACCTGCACCAATTTTAGTCATAACAACTTCTAGAGCTGATTTTCCTTCTTTTTTATGAATTTCTATTGGGATCCCACGACCGTTATCAAGTACAGTGATGAATCCATTCTTATGAATTGTAACCCATATTTTTTTGCAAAAACCAGCTAGAGCTTCATCTACAGAATTATCTATCACTTCGTAAACTAAATGATGTAACCCTCTAACTCCTACATCTCCAATATACATAGAAGGTCTAAGTCGAATATGTTCAATTCCTTCAAGAGACTGAATACTATCTGCGGTATAATCTTTTATTTTATTTTTATTCATAATCCATTAATTTTATTAGAGTCTTTTTTAGTTTACATAAAATTTATAGCTTTAAAAAAAAATATAGAAAAAATATTATTACGTGAAAATTTGGGAAAAGAAAAAAAATTTTAGTTTCAATAAAAAAATAGTAAGTTTTACTTCAAGTCAAGATTCAAAAATAGATTTACTTTTAGCTCCACATGATGTGATAGGAACTATAGCTCATGTTATTATGTTGAAAAGTGTAGGATTATTAAATCAAAAAGATTTCAAAATTATAATTCAAGAATTACGTAATATTTATATTCATGAAATTTTAAATAATAATTTTAAAATAGATGAAGGAATAGAAGATATTCATTCTCAGATAGAATTTTTGTTAACCAATCGTTTAGGGGAAGTTGGAAAAAAAATACATAGTGGTAGATCTAGAAATGATCAAATTTTAGTGGATTTAAAACTTTTTGTTCGCACAGAAATCAAAGAGATCGTATACATGACTTATTCTTTTTTCGATTTATTATTAAAATTAAGTGAACAGCATAAAAATATATTAATCCCTGGTTATACTCATTACCAAATAGCAATGCCTTCTTCTTTTGGTCTTTGGTTTGCCGCATATGCAGAAAGTTTGATAGATGATTTACTATTAATACGGACCGCATATCGCATCGTAAACAAAAATCCTTTAGGTTCCGCTGCAGGGTATGGATCTTCTTTTCCATTAAATCGAAAAATGACAACTGATTTATTGGGTTTCGAAAATTTAAATTATAATGTAGTGTATGCTCAAATGGGACGTGGAAAAATGGAAAGAATAGTTTCGGAATCTATTGCTTCCTTAGCAAGAACTTTAAGTAAAATGTCACAGGATATTTGTTTATATTTAAGTCAAAATTTTAACTTTATTAGTTTTCCTGATCACTTGACCACTGGATCGAGTATTATGCCTCATAAAAAAAATCCGGATGTTTTTGAGATGATACGAGCTAAATGTAATAGAATCACTTCGTTACCTAACGAAATATCTTTAATTTCTTCTAATTTATGTTCCGGTTATCATAGAGATTTTCAAATCATTAAAGAAAGATTTATTCCTCTTTTTGATGAGATAAAAAAATGCCTTTCTATGTTTCAATATATGTTGAATTATATTATAGTAAAAAAGGATATTATTCAGGATGATAAGTATAAATATCTGTTTAGTGTAGAAGTTGTGAAAAAATTGGTAGTTGAAAAGGGATATTCTTTTAGGGAAGCTTATCAAAAAGTAGATTTAGATATACAAAACAAATGTTTTAAACCCTTTACTAAGGGTTATTATTCTCATGAAGGAAGTATAGGAAATTTGTGTAATACAAAAATTAGGAATTTAATGCAAGATGTGATAAAAGAGTTTGATTTTGATAAAATAAACGAAGTGATAAAACGTTTAATTTATCACCCATTATATTAATCTAAAGAATCCGAATCTTGTTTAAATTGCATAGATTTTTTATCAAACCAATCTTTTATTTTCTTGTGATGTCCAGATAGAAGTGTTTTTGGAACAGCCCACCCTTTGTAAACTTTTGGACGAGTGTAAATGGGTGGAGCTATGAAAAATTCTTTTTGAAAAGAATCTGTGAAAATGGAATCTTGATTTTTTATGACTCCAGGTAACAATCTAACTATAGATTCAACAACAACAGCAGCAGCTAGTTCACCTCCAGATAAAATATAATTTCCAATAGATATTTCTTTTGATATTAAATGATCTCTAATTCTTTGATCAATTCCTTTATAACGACCACAAAGAATGATAATGTTTTTCTTTTCAGTTAAATCTTGAGCATATTTTTGTGAAAATAATTTTCCATCAGGAGTCATAAAAATTTTTTCATCATAATCTCTTTCTAACAAAAGTTTGGAAAAACATTGATATACAGGTTCTATTCTAAGAATCATTCCTGATCCACCTCCATAAGGATAATCATCCACATTTTTTCGTTTTCCTAAACCATATTGACGTAAATCATGAACATGAATATCAACCAACCCTTTGTTCATCGCTTTTTTAATAATAGAATTGGAAAAAGGGCTATGAAAAATTTCAGGTACTATACTAATAATGTCTATACGCAACGCATTATTTTTTTGTTAATATACACTTTGATTGATAAAAACGAAAAAATTATACCTTTGTGAATAATTTATTCAAAATGAATTACATCGTATCCATAGTAGGACGTCCTAATGTCGGAAAATCTACTTTTTTTAATCGTATTGTAGGAAGAAGAAAAGCAATTGTTCATGTCACAAGTGGAGTTACAAGAGATCGTATTTATGGAAATTCAGAATGGAATGGAGTAAAATTTTCTGTAGTGGATACTGGTGGTTTTTCATTTTCAAAAAATGATATGCTTGAAAAAGAAATAAAAAACCAAATTTTCATAGCTATCAAAGAATCTGATGTTATTTTATTCTTAGTCGATATAAAAATCGGAATCTTAGATTCAGATAGAGAAATCGCTAAAATATTAAGAAAATGTGACAAAATAATTTTATTAGTTGTAAATAAAGTAGATAATGGAAAAAATCTATATCAGAATACAGATTTTTTCCATTTAGGATTTGAAAAATATTACTATGTATCAGCTATCAATGGAAGTGGGACAGGAGAATTGCTAGATCAATTAATAGAAATATTTAAACATAAATTACTGAAAAAAAAAGAAAAAATATTGGAAAACGAATTCATTCCTCGTTTTTCAATCATAGGACGTCCTAACGTTGGAAAATCTACTTTAATTAACTCTTTTCTAAATAAAAACCATCATATTGTGACAACTATCTCTGGTACAACCAGAGATAGTTTAGATGTATTTTACAAGAAATGGGAATACAAGTGTATTTTAGTAGATACACCTGGAGTCAGAAAAAAATCAAAAATAAAAGATCACATTGAATTTTATTCTACTATTCGAACATTTCAAACAATCAAATATGCGGATGTTTGTCTTTTAATGGTAGATGCATATCGTGGATGGGAAAAACAGGATATGAATATTTTTAGATTAGTAGAACAAAATCATAAAGGGATCATAATTCTTATTAACAAATGGGATTTATTTCATAAAAATAATTCTCATACACAAAAAGATTATGAATTTTTTATAAGAAAAAAAATTTATCCATTTGATAATGTTCCCATTATTTTTATATCTGCTAAAAATAAATATGGAATAGACAACATTCTTCCTATGGCTTATCAGGTTTTAAAATACAGTAAAAAAAGATTAAAAACGAATATTTTAAATAAAATTATGTTACCAATTTTTAAAAAAAATCCTCCTACTCCTAATAAAAAAAATAAATTCATAACTATCAAATATTGTATTCAGTTGCCTTCGTGCACGCCAAAATTTATTTTTTTTTCGAATTTTCCTCAATACATAAAAGAATCTTATAAAAGATTTGTTGAAAATAAAATTCGTTTTCATTTTGATTTTATAGGAGTCCCAATACAAATTTTTTTTAGAAAAAAATAATTTGTATTGGATTTTTATCGATTGATAATATCGTGATCACACATTTAAGAGGAAAATTAATAGAAAAAAATCAATCTTATTTAATTATAGATTGTCATGGAGTCGGATATCATATTCATATATCCTCATATACCTATTCTTCTTTGCTTTTGAAAGAAGACATAGATATATGCATATATACTTATCTGTTTATAAAAGAAAATCAACATGTTTTATATGGTTTTTTTGATAAAAAAGAAAGAAAAATGTTTTCTAATTTGATATCCGTGAATGGAATTGGTCCAAATTCGGCTATAATGTTATTATCTTCTCTCACTCCATATGAAATAGAAAAATCTATATATAAAGAAGATATCAAAGTGTTTAAAAAAGTTAAAGGAATTGGGACAAAAACAGCTCAAAGAATTATTATTGAACTAAAGGATAAAATTATTCCTAAAAAAGGAAAAAACATAAAATTATTGAAAGATCCATCTTATTTAATAAAAAAAGAAGCTTTAAGTGCTTTGAATGTGCTTGGATTTTCTCCTAAAGAATCTAAAAAAGTTTTGGATGATATTTTGTATAAAAATCCAGAATTTTCTGTAGAAAATCTCATTAAAGAATCTTTAAAAAAAATTGTCAAATAATAAAAATTATTCACTATTTATTAAATAAATATTAATTTTTAATAATATACTTTTTTTTGTGAATTCAATAATACCTCTTATTTATGAAATTTTTTTATCCCTCAATTATAGTAGTTCTTTTTTTCTTATCAATATTTGATTTGATTGTTGGTTTAATTAATGATGCCGTTAATTTTTTAAATTCTGCTATAGGATCTCAAGTTGCTTCTCGTAGAACTATTATGATTTTTGCTAGTTTAGGTATTTTATTAGGAGCTTTTTTATCTAGTGGAATGATGGAAGTAGCAAGAAAAGGAGTTTTTGATCCTTCCTATTTTTATTTTTCCGATATTATTTTTATCTTTTTATCGGTTATGATATCCGATATTATTTTACTAGATATTTTTAACACTTTGGGATTACCAACTTCTACTACAGTATCTATGGTTTTTTGTTTATTAGGTGCAGCTTTCAGTATAGCCATGATCAAAATGACTTCTCCATTGAATAACGAACCTTTTCATCATTTAGCTTTATACATTAAAGCTGAAAAAACATTTACTATTAGTATAGGTATTTTTTTATCTATTATCATTTCTTTTACTTCTGGTGCTTTTATTCATTATTTCATTCGTTATTTATTTAGTTTTGAATATGAAAATAGATTAAAATATATAGGAGTGATATGGACTGGTATTTCATTGAGTAGTATGACTTATTTTCTAATTGTTAGAGGATTGCATAGTACTTTTCAGGGTTTTATTGATGAAAACTTAACAGGTTTTTCCTTATTAGTTCAAGGTTTCATAAAATGGATTCACCATAATTTTTTTATTTTTTTGTTGATATTATTTTCAACGTGGATTATTATAGCAAAAATATTTGTTTCTTTAGGATATAATATATTAAAATTTGTAGTATTATATGGAACTTTTTCTTTGGCTATGGCTTTTGCAGGAAATGATTTAGTCAATTTTATCGGTATTCCTATAGCTAGTATACAATCTTATAACATATGGAAAGAATCGGGAAGCCCTCCTGCCGAAAAATTTCATATGAAAAGTTTATCTGGAAATGTACAAGTTCCATCTTATTTTTTAATTTTTTCAGGAATGATCATGATATTGACTCTTTGGTTTTCAAAAAAAACCAAAAATATCACGAGCACAGAAATTAATTTAAGTAGACAAAATGAAGGACCAGAAAAATTTTTATCTAATTCTTTTTCTAGAGGAATTGTTCGATTCTTTTTACATTTAGGGAATCGTTTTTTTAAATTATTTCCTAAAAGACTTTTGGTTCAAATAGAAAAAAATTTTAAACCAAAAAAAATACAAAAAGAAGAAAGCGTTGCTTTTGATTTAGTTAGAGCTTCTGCAAACTTAACTATATCCAGCATATTGATATCTATAGCTACAGTTCAAAAACTACCATTATCTACCACTTTTGTCACTTTTATGGTGTCTATGGGGACTTCTCTTTCAGATCGAGCATGGGATAGAGAAAGTGCTGTTTACAGAGTTTCAGGTGTGTTAAAAGTTATAAGAGGATGGTTTTTAACAGGTTTAATAGCTTTTACTATGGCAGGAATTACTGCTGCTTTTTTATATTTTTTTAAAGTCTGGGCTCTTTCCTTACTAATTTTTTTTATTTTATTTGTTTTTTATAGAAGTTACAAAAACTATAATAAAATGCAAGATCTAAAAATAGAAGAAAAACCGTTTTTTGGAATAGTGAATTTAACTTTAGAAACCACTTTAAACAAAACTTTTGATATTTTAAAACCGATACTTGAACATATTGAAAATATTTATAAAAATAGTATAGAAGGAATTACCCAAGAAAATTTAAAAACTCTTCAAAAGAGTAGAAATAACTTTTTAAAAGAAAAAGAAAATTTTGCAAGTATACATAACTCTTTAATTAAAGTGATTAGAAAAACAAAAAATAGAGAACCGATTGCTGGAATACTATATTTACATATATATAATAAAATTAAAGAAATTATTGAATCTTCAGATATTATTACGAATCATACTTTATTTCATGTCATCAATAGCCACAAACCTTTAAAATATAAACAAAAAAAAAATTTACTAACACTCGAACATCTTATGATTCAACATTTTCATATCATAAAAAAAATAACAAAAAATAAAAATATAAAAAAGATTAAATTTTATTGTGTGATACGAAATCAGATTTCAAAAAAAATTGAAGGGCAAATGAATGAACAAGTAATGGGTATTATTCATAAAAAATATGGAACAAAAAACACTTTCTTGATGTTGGATATTCTTTTACAATCAAAAAAAATAACAGAAAGCATAAAAGATATTATTTTATTGTATAAAAATGCATTATCCCATATTTCATCAAAAAAAAAAGACACATTAGCTCTCTAGAAAATGGTCATTAAATTACATCCTCGCATATCTGAAAAATCTATTCTTCCTAATACTTCGAATTCATTATCATTAATTTTTTTACCTAAATCTTCAGTAGAAATAAAAGGACAAGATAAATAATTCGATAAATCAATAATATCAATTGCTCCTATTTTATTTTTATCTATATGGATAAAAGGATCTTCAGTATCTCTTATATATATTCTCATCCAAGGAGGACATTGAAATATTCCGTTTTTTTTTGCATATGCTTGAGAAAGCAATTCTGTCATTCCATATTCCGAATGAATTTCCTTTACACAAAAAAATTTTTTTAATTTATTGTGCAATTCTTCTCTAATAATTTCTTTTTTTTTCCCCTTCATTCCTCCTGTTTCCATAATTATAACTTTGTTTTTATTCTTATTTAGTTTCATATGATTATATTTTTCTATAAAATCCAATAAAGAAAAGCTAAGTCCAAAAATTAAAATATTTTTACCATTTTTATTAGGAATAAAACGGATATTATTATTAGGAACAAAATGACTTCCATTTTTATGAGTTTTTTGTATTAAATATTTAACCATATAAATCAAAGAAGAATCTTTTCGATCTCGATCTGTAGGAAAAAATCCTAAAAACTGAAATTTTTCTATTGGACCATAAAAAAACTCAAAACTATTTTTAATACTATCAATATAAATACTCAAATTTTTTACATAATGTTTACTTTTTATACCAGTAGTTCCACTGCTAGTAAAAATGATATCATAACAATCACAATCTGTTGGACTAATACTAATACAATGTGTTTTAAAGAAAGAAATAGGTAAAAAAGGAATTTCAGAGATATTTTTTATTTCAAATGGATCAATATTTAAAGATTGAAGATAAGTTTGATAAACTTGATTATTTTTAATTTGATAGTGAAATATATCCCATGTCAAATTATCAAATTCTTTTTTTGATGATATAGAAAAAATCTTTTTTTCAAATTTCATAAAATTTAAAATATAATTCTTTCAATTTATCCAATAAAGATCCTTTTTGATACAAGAAAAATTGAAATTCTTTTTCAAAGGAATTTTGAAAAAAATTATTAGGAAAAAGATCTAATTTTTTATTTCCTTCTTTTAACAAAGAAAGACATATTGAAAGAAGAAAAAAATATTTAATCATGCCTAATATTCCACCACATAATCTATTTATAGGCTTCATCCATGTGATCATCATTATGAATTCTATTATTTTTTTAGTCAAAAAAGCTATAAAAATAATAGAAAAAAGTGAAATTATTAAAGAATAAATTATCAATACATAAGATTTTTGATTTACGATATTCATTTCTTTTAACATTTCTTTTACAAAATGATAAATATAAAAACCTTTGAAAATAAACATAAAAAATATCATAAATATAAAAAGTTGAGAAATTAATCCTTTTTGATATCCATGATATACACCATACAAAACTAGAATTATAATTATTACATCTAACATAACTATTTTTAATATACTAAATAAAATGGAAAAAAAATTTATGCACAAATTTTATCTCAATTGGAATAAAGTCATGTCGTATATGCAAGATAATTTTTCAATAGAAGGAAAAATTGATATAATTGGAGTTATTTATATAATAGGAATTCAAGAATTAGGAAAAGGAAAGAATCCATTTTTCAATAAAGAAGATAAAATCAATATTCTACATATTGCAATATGTAGAATATTAGAACCTTTTGGGTATTATTTATTTATTGGAAGAGATAAGGAAGGATGGCCCCATTACATATTGAAAAATAAGATTCCTTTTAATCATGAAGAACAATTATTTCTAATTAAAAAAGCTATTATTCGTTATATGAATGACGAAAATATTATACAATATGAATCAAAAAACAGATAAAATTAAAGAAGAAATTAAATGTTTTCGCATTAAAACACGTAATGATTTAGAAACATTTAGAATTAAATTTTTAGGTAAAAAAAAGGGAATTATAACAATTTTAATTAAAGAATTGAAAAAAATTTCAATTCATAAAAGAAAGATTTATGGAAAAATTATTAATGAATTAAAAAAAGAAGCTCAAAATAAAATAAAAATTTTTCAATCAAAAAATGAGATTCAAAATGAAAAAATACCAAAATTTGATCCTACTATACCTGGAAAATCTATAGAAATAGGATCCAGACATCCACTATCTATTATAAAAAACAGAATCATAGATATTTTGACAAAAATTGGATTTCTTTACGAAGATGGCCCTGAAATAGAGAATGATTGGCATAATTTTACAGCTTTAAATATTCCTATATCTCATCCATCCAGAGATATGCAGGATACATTTTTTTTGTGTAAAAATCCAGATATTTTATTACGGACACATACTTCCTCTGTGCAAATCCGATATATGAAAAAACATAGGCCCCCTTTTCGTGTAATGTCTATAGGAAAAGTATATAGAAATGAAACTATTTCATCACGTTCCAATTTTATGTTTCATCAAGCGGAAGGATTTTATATAGATAAACAGGTTTCTTTTTATGATTTAAAACAAACAATTCATTATTTGGTTACCTCTCTTTTTGGAGAAGAAAAAATTAGATTTCGTCCTTCTTATTTTCCATTCACAGAGCCTAGTGTTGAAGTTGATATATATTGTAATAATGAATGGATAGAAATTATGGGTTGTGGAATGATAGATCCACAAGTTTTGAAAAACGTAAATATTGATTCAGAAATTTATTCTGGATTTGCTTTTGGATTGGGAATCGAACGTTTATCTTTAATTATTTACAAAATGAAAGATATTAGAATTTATTTTGATAATGATATTCGTTTTTTAAAACAATTTAAAAGCGAGTTTTAAATTGATATTTTCTTTGTCTCAAAATTTCGTATAAAATAACCCCACAAGCTACAGATACGTTTAAAGAGGAAATTCCTTTTTTTGCTGGAATTTTTGCTTTTTCATAGGAATTTTTTAAATATTTTGAAGAAATTCCTTTTTCTTCATTTCCTAATATTAAAGCTATTGGACCTGAAAAATCAATATTGTACCAATATATATTGGATTTCTCTGTAGCAGAAACGATTTTTAACCCAGAATTTTTCAAAAACTCTATCGTGTTTAATATATTTTTTTCTTGACATATTGGAATTTTAAATAAAGCTCCTGAAGAAGTTTTGATAGAATCGGATCCAATCATAGCTGTGTCTTTTTTTGGAATAATAATAGCATCTGCTCCTGCGCATGCAGCGGTTCGTATTATAGATCCAAAGTTTCTGACGTCTGTAATTCTATCTAAAATGATTAAAAGTGGATTTTTACCTTTTTCATAAAATATAGGAAGTAAATCTTGGATATGATAAGTTTTGATAGGAGAGAGAATAGCAAAAACTCCTTGATGATTTTTGTTTTTAAATTGGTAAAATTTTTGTTTTGAAACGATTTCAATTGGAATATATTTCTCTTTGGAAAGAGAGATTAATTTTTTATAAGCATTTGATACTTGTTTGAGTCCTCTTTGAGAAAAGATTTTTTTAATAGTTTGATTAGCGATAATCGCTTCTATTAATGGATGGATTCCATAAACAATTTCTAATTTTTTCATAATATATTATTTTTCTCATCAAAAATTTTAATAAAAGATTTATTTAATAAATTTTTGATGAGAAACCGTGTAATATTTCTTCCAAAATAAAATATAATTATAAAAATTATAAAATATAAAATAGTTAGAATTCCAAATCCTACTACATAATTATCAAAATAAAAAGAAAAGAAAAAACATAAAGAAAGGCTCACTAAAAAAAAAATAATAATGCAAAATATCAATAAAAAAAAATTCAAAAAAATCTCTGTCATAATGGAAATCAATATTTTAATGACTTTTTTAATAAAAAAACACCATTTTTGATGAATAAAATTTTTTATAAAAATGAACATTTTAAAAAAATAAAAAACTTATTAAAGTTTAAGTTCCTAATTCATCTTCTACTTTATCCATTTTTTCTATTTTATTTTTTTTCCACTTAGATTCAAGATTTGATTTAATTTGATACACTTTTTTTCCAATTTTCTTACCAATTTCCTGTATAGAATCACTTAATTCTTCTGTTTTTTTTCCTAACATATTTTTGATTTTTTCTTCTTTTTTTGGAGCTAATATCATTCCTACTATTAAACCTGCCATGGTTCCTAAAATAACTCCCCAAAAAAAACTTCCTACTTTTTTCATAAGAAATAACAATTTTATATTTTTACTCTTACTAATAAATTTAACCATACAATATTTACATACAAAATTGTATTTATATATTTATGAAATATTTTTTACATGTTCATTAAAAAAAATTTTTATCTCAAAAAATTCAATACATTTGGAATAAATGTTTCTGCTCGTTATTTTGTAGAAGTGAAAAGTATAGAGGAAATTCAAAAAATTTTCGATATATATCCATCAATTTCAAAACTTTTTTTGGGAAATGGAAGTAATATTCTTTTTTTAAAAAATTATTATGATGGTATTGTAATGAAAATGGGAATTAAAGGAAAAAAAGTAATTAAAGAAAATGATAATCAAGTTATGGTTCAAGCTTTTGCTGGAGAAAATTGGCATGAATTTGTCAGTTGGACAATAAAAAAAGGATTTAGTGGTTTAGAAAATTTATCATTTATTCCTGGTACAGTTGGAGCCGCTCCTATTCAAAATATTGGAGCATATGGATCAGAAATCAAGGATACTTTAATTAAAGTACAAGCATATGAAACAGACAATAGAAAAATAATAGAATTGACTCGTAAAGAATGTCAACTAAAATATCGTTATTCTTTTTTTAAACATCCTCAGTATAAAAGTAAATTTCTGATTTTGTCTGTTTTTTTTCTTTTAAAAAAGAAATATCAACAATTAAATACATCTTATGTGGAAATCCAAAAAGAATTAGAAAATATGAATATTAAAAAAAAACCTACTATTCACGATTTAAGTCTGGCAATTTTTAATATTAGAAAAAAAAAACTTCCAAATCCTAAAAAACTTGGAAATGCTGGTAGTTTTTTTATCAATCCTGTAGTAGAACTACTATATTTTCAAAAAATCAAACATCAATATCCCGCTATTATAGGTTATAATATTTCTAATAATAAAATAAAATTATCTGCTAATTCACTAATTGAAAATATAGGATGGAAAATAAAAAAAATTGGAAATGTAGGAATGTATGAAACAAAACCCATTATTCTAGTCAACTATGGGAAAGCTACAGGAATGGAAATTTATTCTTTTTCAGAAAAAATAACGAAAAACATAAAAAATAAGTTCAATATTTCTTTATCAAGAGAAGTCAATGTCATACAATAAGTAAAAATAAATCATGAAACAATTTACCTTTGTTTTTTTCTAGGTTATTTGGGGTGTTCGTATAATTTGATAACAACTTGAATTTATGTTAATGACTATGAGTTTAGATAAATCGAAACAATACATACAAAATAAAATCAAAGAAAAACCTGATTTTGGAATTTTATTATTAGAAAGTCAGTTTGATCAGCTGATAAAAGAGATGAAAAATCCTATATGTATTTCTTATGAAGAAATACCCCTTTTCTCAAATTTATATGGAAAATTCTTATTCGGTAAAATAGAAAATAAAAATGTGGTTCTTTTAATAGAACCTGAACCTTATCCTTCTTATGAAGAAAAGAAAACTAACAATTTTCCTATTTTACTGTGTAAAAATATAGGAATAGATAAATTAATATTGATTAATATTTCTGGTGGAGTCAATCCAAACTATAAAATGGGAGATGTTATGTTGATTAAAGATCATATTAATTTTTTTCCTGAAAATACTAATATAAAAGGATTTATAAAAAATAAATTTTTTCAAATTACAGAACCATATGATAAAAAAATGATAGAAATTGCAGAAAATATTGCAATGAATCACAATATCATTATTCAAAAAGGAGTATATGTTGCTTATCCTTATCCGAATTATAAAACTTATGCAGAATATGCTATGATACGATCTATGGGGGGAGATAGTGTGGGTATAAATATCGTTCAAGATGTCATAACAGCTAGATCTATGAATTTACGAGTATTTGCTATATCCATTGTAATGGGATTATATGAAAAACTTAAAGATAATGGACAACATAATTTTGACGAAATTAATTTTTATAAAGAAACAGAAAAATCTATATCTCTGCTCATATTAATAGTCAAAGAATTTATCAAACTTTGTATATAAATATTATTTATCCAATTGATTTATAATATTTTTTGTAATTTTTATAAATATATTTCTAACATATTCGTTTTCTATAACAACAGGAATTCCTAAGTCTGAACATTCTCGTATATTTTGTAACATCGGAATTTCTCCAAGAAAAAATAAATTCATTTTTTTGGAAAAATCTCTTACTCCATCTTTTCCAAAAAAATAATATTTTTCTTTAGTTTTTTTTGAAAAAACATAAGACATATTTTCTATAATTCCAAGTATTGGAACATAAATCGATCTAATACGAAACATACCTACAGAACGATTAACATCAGACAAGGCTATTTTTTGAGACGTACTAACTATCACAATTCCTTTTAATGGAATCTCTTGCAAAAGAGACAAATGAATATCCCCTGTTCCTGGTGGTAAATCTACAATTAAAAAATCTAAACCACCCCAATTAGTTTCATGTATAAATTGTCTCAAAACTTTAGTAACCATTGGGCCTCTCCAAACAATAGCCTGTCCATCTTTTGAAAAAAAACCTATGGATAAAATTTTAACTCCATAACTAGTAATAGGATTGATAACACCATTTTCATGTTGTAAATTTCCAGAATTATTTTCAATGTGAAACATTAATGGAATAGAAGGGCCGTAAATATCCGCATCTAATAATCCAACATGAAAACCCATTTGAACTAAAGATACAGCAATATTTGTTGCTATTGTAGATTTTCCTACTCCTCCTTTTCCAGAAGCTATAGCAATTATATTTTTTGGTTTAATTTTGATATTGGATTTTATTTCTATTTTTATACGTATTGTATTTAAAATATTTTGATTTTTTATAGAATGAGTAATATCCTTTATGAGTCTATTTTTTATATGCATAGTAGGATTGGATAAAATCAAATAGATTTGGATTTCATTATTTAATAAATCTATTTTTTTTACTAAACCGGATTCTACAATATTTTTATTATCAATCATCATAACATTTTTTAACGCTTTTTCAATTTTATTTTTCATACATAAATAATTATATTCACAATAGTACAAAAAAAATGGCTAGATTTATTGATTATATCAAATGAATTTATACTCTTCTAAATTTCATAAGATCTTTCATACGATGATCATAGTTTTTAGATGGAAATATTTTTTAGAAACTATGTTTTTAAAAAAACTTTATCTTTCAGATAAAGAAAAGATATTTTTTTTATCATTATCAAAAAAACGAAAAAGAGAATTTTTAGGAGTACGTTATGCCTTTAAATATATAGGTATGAAAATGAATATTTTTTATAATGAAAAAAGCAAGCCTTTCCTTTTTTCAGAAAAAAAACATATTTCTATAAGTCATTCTTTTGAAAGAATAGCTATAGCCATAAGTTCTTATCAAATAGGAATTGATATAGAAAAATTACGAAAAAATAAAAAAATAGTGAAAATAAAAAAAAAATTTGTTAGAGATGATGAATCTGTTTTTATTCATCCAAATTATGAAGAAGATTATTTACATATTATATGGGGAATTAAAGAAAGTTTATATAAACTAGAAGGAGGAATTTTCTATAGTTTTTTAAATCATTATAAGGTATCTCCTTTTTGTATTAAAAAGGATTCTTTTGTCTCATGCTGGATTATAAAAAATTCCTATAGTAAACGGTTTTTTGCCTTTTACAGAAAAATAGAAGAATATTACTTAGTTTATGTTATAGACAACAAATGAATTCAATGAATATGATGAATGATTGGATCCATATAGTTTTATCTCCCTATTATCATAATAGTTATTTTCACACAATTTTAGAATTGACTGCTGTCACATTTACAATATTTAGTGTTTTTTTTGCTCAAAAAAATAACATATGGGTATATCCAATAGGAATAGTTAGCACTATTATATATAGTTATTTAACTTTTTTGACTTCTCTTTATGGAGATTTTATGATTAACGTATATTATACGTTGATGAGCTTTTACGGATGGTATACATGGATGTATAAAAAAAAGAAAAATAAAAAAATACCTATTACTTTTTGCAATCAAAAAGATTATTTTAACACCTTTATTTTGTTTTTACTTACCTGTATTTTCAGTATAATGATTTATTATTTTTATGGAAAACTTCAATATCATTATGATTGGATGGATGTACTGACAACGGGTATCTATTTTTCTGGGATGTATCAAATGTCCATAAAAAAAGTAGAAAACTGGATATTTTGGATGGTTGGAAATAGTATTTCCGTTCCTATTTATTTTTTTAAGGGATTCTTCATGACAGGAATTTTATTTATGATTCTTGTTTTATTGGCTATATTTGGATTTTTTATATGGAAAAAAAAAGCGATCAATTGAGTTATAATTTTTTCATTAATTGATTCACAACATCGTTAATGCAATCATATTCTTTTTCTATTCTTTCTTGAATATTTTTCATTCTAATTTTATTTCTTTTGATTTCATTTTTTCCTATACTAATAGCAAATGGAATATTATTATCATTAGCATATCTAAATTGTTTTCCTATTTTATCCGCATGAGGATATAATTGAGTAGAAATTCCTTTTTTTCTGAAAAATTTTATGATTTTGTACGCATATAAAACTTCTTCATTTCCATAATTAATAAATAAAACTCTTGAAGGATAATTATAGATAGTTTGAAACAAGTTTTCTTGTTCCATTGCTAAATAAATTCGATCTAAACCTAAAGAAATTCCGACTCCACAAACATTGTTGTTATTGTTGTTCATTCCAAATAAATTAGCTAATCCATCATATCTCCCTCCTCCTCCAATAGAAATAAAACTCCTATTGTTGAATGGTACAATTTCTAATATTGTTCCTGTATAATAATTCATTCCTCTAGCTAAAGAAAGATTCCATTCTAATTTTGTTTTTTGTAAAGAAATATTTTTTATATTATCATAAATAAAACTTAAATCTTTAATTCCTTTTTTACCTTTTTCAAAATCTTTTAAAGCTAAAGTCAAATACTTTTTTTTATTATAGAAATTTTCTTTCATATCGAAAAAAAATGCAATTTTGTCAAATGATTTAGATGAAATTCCTTTATGAAGCATTTCTTTTTTTACTAAATCTCTTCCAATTTTATTCCATTTATCTAAAGAGGTCGTAAAATATTTCCATAAATTATTTTCTATTCCAGCCATTTTTACTAATCCTTTTAATATATCTCTATGATTAATATAGATAAGAATAGGAAAATTTAGTTTAGTAAAAATTTCGTCACAAAGCTGAATTAATTCTATTTCTTCCCATAAAGACCAAGATAAAGAGATTGTATCTGCATCACATTGATAAAATTCCCTAAATCTTCCTTTTTGAGGTTTATCTGCACGCCAGACAGGTTGTATTTGATATCTTTTAAAAGGAAAAAAAATTTCATTTCTATGCATAACTACATAACGGACAAGAGGAACCGTTAAATCATATCTAAGAGCCTTATTAGATATATATTCAGTTAAGCATTTTGCAACATTAACTGTTTTTTTATCATTTTTTATTTTTTTATAAAAATCTAAAATCCTTTTTTTTAAAAAATTACCTGAATGTAACAACTTAAATATTAAGGAATCTCCTTCCTCCCCATATTTTCCAACAAGAGTGGAAATATTTTCAATAGCAGGAGTTTCTATAGAATAAAAACCAAAAAGTTCAAATTTTTTTCGAATAGTTTGAATTAAATAATTGCGTTTATTCATCTCAATAGATGAAAAGTCTCTGGTTCCTTTAGGAATGTTAAGAAACATTAATTGAATTCTTGATTTGTATTATTTTCTTTTTTACGAATACGATTTTTTAATATTATTTCATTGGATGAAATAGGAAGATCGAAATTATCTTCTAGCATATATTTTTTTTTTATCAAAAAATTTGAATTGATAGATTGATCGAAAATATTTTTTTTTTGATTTGATGAATCTTTTTTATTTTTATAACAAGATTTTTCTAAATGATTTGATTTTGAATAATAAGGATCGATTCGTTTAGAATAAGAATGGTTTTCTTCCATTTTTTTTAATTTTTGTTCATAAGGTTCTTCTAATCTATGAAATATTTTTTTTTCTTCGTGATTAATAACCCGTTGTACATCCGTAGGAAATCCCGTCGCTACTATGGTGACTGAAATGCTTTCTTCCAAACTTTCATCTTCTCCTAAACCCATTATAATATTAGCATTGTTACCTGCTTCAGCTTGTATATAATCACTTATAATTCCTATTTCATCTATAGTAATTTCTATTTTTCCTGAAACAATAAGAAGAAGAACATTTTTTGCTCCCGTAATCTTATTGTCATTTAATAATGGAGAATCCAAAGCTTGGACAACTGCTTCCTTAGCTCTATTTTCTCCAACCGCAATAGAAGAACCCATAACAGCTGTTCCACTTTCTTTTAAAACGGTTCTTGTATCTCTTAAATCTATATTTTGTTTATAATGATGAGTAATGACTTCTGCAATCCCCTTAGCTGCAGTAGTTAAAACTTCATCTGCTTTTGCAAAACCAGCTTTGAATCCTAAATTTCCATATAATTCTCTTAATTTATCATTATTAATAACAATGAGAGAATCCACGTTTTTTCTTAATGCTTCTATTCCTTTTTGAGCTTGTTTTAATCTCATCTTTCCTTCAAAATGAAACGGAATCGTAACGATCCCTACAGTAAGAATTCCTTTTTCTTTAGAAATTCCTGCAATAATTGGAGCAGCACCAGTTCCCGTTCCTCCACCCATTCCTGCTGTAATAAAGGTCATCTTAGTATTAGAATCTAAAATACTTTTTATTTCCTCCAAACTTTCTAATGCGGCTTTTTCCCCTATTTCTGGATCAGCTCCAGCCCCTAATCCTTCTGTAATAGAAGCACCTAACTGAATTTTTATAGGGACTGGATTATTTTTTAATGCTTGTGCATCCGTATTACACGCTATAAAATCTACACCAGTAATTCCTTGTTCAAACATATGACTTAAAGCATTACTTCCTCCTCCTCCTACTCCAATTACTTTTATAGAAGCTGAACGATTTTTTTTCAATCCAAATTGAACGTTTTCTTTTTTTGGTATAAAATCTTCTTTTTTCATTTCATGGTTGATTATTCTGTATCATTCAATATTTGACGGAACTTATCTGCCCAAATTTCAAGAAAAGATTTTGATTTTGGTTTATTTTTTTTCTTTTTATGATCTTCGTCATAATTGAATCTACGATTTTTATTATAAAATTTTGGAGAAATAAACTCATAATTTTCATCATTTTTATGTCCCATATCTGCGTTTGTACAAAGATATTTTTTTTTATCATCAAGTCCTTTAATTATTAATCCTATAGATGTAGCATATTCTGGATGACTAATAATCCCGTTTTCTCCTCCTGAAATGTGTTCATTAGAATAACCTATACGAACATCCATTCCAGTAATATATTCTGTTAATGGACGAATATGATTCAGTTGAGAACCTCCACCTGTCATGACTAATCCTGCAATTAGTCTTTTTTTTTGTTCTTCATTTCCATAATTTTTTATTTCTACATTTACTTGTTCCAAAATTTCACATACTCGTGTATGAATAATTTTTGAAAGATATTTTAAAGAAATTTCTTTAGGATCACGACCCCTTAATCCAGGAATACAAACAATTTCTGTTTCCTTATTTTCTCCTGGCCATGCAGATCCAAATTTTATTTTTAGTAATTCTGCTTGTCGTTCGATAATTAAACAATCCGTTTTTATATTTTCAGTAATGACATTTCCCCCAAAAGGAATCACGGCAGTATGTCGGATAATATTATCTTTAAATATCGCAATATCCGTAGTTCCTCCTCCTATATCCACTAAAGCAACACCTGCCTCTCTTTCTTCAGTACTTAAAACTGCTTCAGCAGAAGCTAAAGGTTCTAAAGTCATTCCAGATAAATTTAATCCTGCAGCTTTGACACATCTTCCAATATTACGTATCGAAGATATTTGTCCTACTACTACATGAAAATTTGCTTCTAAACGACTTCCATACATTCCTATAGGTTCTATTATTTCTGCTTGACTATCTACCTTGTATTCTTGAGGAAGAACATGAATAATTTCTTCTCCTGGTTGCATAACTAGTTTATGAACTTGATCTATTAATTTTTGTATATCATTTTGACTAATGACATTTTCAAAATCTAATCTAGTAATATAATCATTGTGTTGTAAACTTCTAATATGTTGTCCTGCTATTCCAACAATAACTTCTTTGATTTTTAAACCAGAACTATGCTCTGCTTCAGATATAGCTTCACGAATAGCTTCAATTGTTTGAGTTATATTATTTACAATTCCTCTATGCACACCTACACTTTTAGATCTCCCTATGCCTAATATTTCAACTTTATTATATTCATTTCTCCTTCCTACCATAGCTACAATCTTCGTGGTTCCCACATCAAGACCTATAGCTATATCTTGATATTCCATAGACTTATCTTTTTTTTGCAACTATTTGGTCTTTGTATTGTAAATCAATACTTTGATATTGATTAATATCTATTTTATTTAGGTACTGCTTATAAAATGCTTTTAATTTATTCAATTTATTTTTAAAATTTTTTATATTTCCCAATATAATATGATGATTACCGATTTTTGGAATTAAAATAAATGAATCTTTATTATTTTTTTTTATGCTAATAATTTGATTTTTTAATAAATTATCGGAATTTATAAATTTTACTAAATTAGTTAAATGTTTTTTTTCTTCTTTTGAAAAAGGTCCTTTTGCTAAAAGGACTTTTGATGAAAAAAAAGAAGAAAGTTCTAAATCCTCTGCATCTTTAGTAAGATAATATTCTCTTTTTCCATTTTTGATTCTTAATATGGGTTCTTTTTGCAAAATTTTAATATTCAGAGTCCCATCTATACTAAGAAACACTTCAGATTTTTTTATAAAAGGATAATCATTGAGTTTTTTTTCCATTCTCAATATACATAATTGACCGATTTTTTTTTCAATTTTTTCTGTTTTATGGAATAGAATATTTTTAATAATTCTTTCATTTACAAAATGATTTTGATATAAAGGATAAATGATAATATGAAATTTTTTTAAAATTCTGTTTTGATGTGTTTTTTGAGAGAAATAAAAAAGCGAAATGAAACAAATCATATATAGGAATAAAATAAGGATAAAGAATGTTTTATTATTTTTATCCATATTGTTTATTCAACCATTTTTTGATAGGAATAATTAAAGTATCTATATCTCCAGCTCCCATTGTCAAAATAATATCAAAATGTTTTTTTTTAATTTTTTCTAAAACTTTGGCTAAAGTAGATATTTCTTTATAACTTATTCTTATTTTTTCTAATAAATTATTGGAATTAATTCCATTTTTTTTATCTAATTCTCTAGCTGGATAAATGTCTAGTAAAATTAAAATATCAAGATTTTCCAAACTTTTTGCAAAAGATTTTTCAAAAAATTTAGTTCTACTAAATAAATGAGGTTGAAAAATACCCAATATTTTTTTATTAGGAAAACATTTTTTGACAGTAGATATCAAAGCATTAATTTCTGTTGGATGATGTGCATAATCATCTATATATATTTTTTTTGAAGATTGATAATGAATAGAATATCTTCTTTTAATTCCTTTAAATAAAAATAAAGCTTTTCTAATTTCTTTTTGAGTTATTTTAAGATAATCAGATATAGCTAATGCTGCAGTAACGTTTTTTAAATTATGTAGACCAGGAATAGGTAAAGGTAAAGATTTCCATGTTTCTCTTGGAGTATGAAAATCAAAGTACCATTTATTTTTTTTTATATAAAGATGATTAGCATAATAATTATCTTTTTTTATAACGGAATAATATATAGTGTTCCCACATATAAAAGACTCTTTCTTACATTCTTCTTTGCAAAGAAAAATTTTTTTATATGGTTTTTTTATTCTATTGGAAAAAGCAACATAAGCTTTTTTCAAGTCATTTTCTATTGGATAAATATCTACATGATCTTGGTCAAAAGATGTGATACATGCTATATTAGGAGACAAATATAAAAAAGAATAATCAAATTCGTCAGCTTCTACCAAAAAAAATTTTCTTCCGTTTAATACATTATTCAATATCAAATTTGATTGATAATTTTCAGATATCCCTCCTAAAAAAGCAGTAACATTCATTCCTACGCTATATAAAATATGTCCTAATAAGGTGCAAGTAGTTGTTTTCCCATGTGTTCCTCCTATAGCAATACAAATTTCATTTTCTGTAATTAAAGCTAATACTTGAGAACGTTTTTTTATATTTTTTCCATATTTTTTTAAATATGTCCATTGTTTATGATGCTTAGGAATGGCTGGTGTATATACAATCAAACATTCTTTGGATAATATCCATTTCGGTAATATTTCAATATTATCATGATAATTGATGGATATCCCTTCTTTTTCTAATTCCTTTGTTAAAAAAGTTTTATTTTGATCATGACCATAAACAGTTTTTCCCATAGTATTAAAATATCTAGCTAGAGAACTCATACCTATTCCTCCTATTCCTAAGAAATAAAAAAAATTAATTTTTTTTAAATTCATAAAATAATTTGTAAAATTTCGTTTACAATATCATTTGTTGCTTGAGGTTTTCCTAATTTTAATATATTTTTTCTCATTTTGTTTTTCATATTAGAATCATTCACTAATTTGACAACAGAATTCACTAATTTTTTCTCTATATCCTCATTATTTACAATTAAAGCGGCCTCTTTTTCTTCTAATATTTTAGCATTTTTATTTTGATGATCATTTGAAGACCAAGGATAAGGTACTAATATATATGGTTTTCCTATTATACATATTTCTGATATAGTTAAAGCTCCAGCTCTAGATACAATGATATCTGCCGCAGCATAACATATAGGGATATTTTCAATAAATTCCATAAATATGATATTCGAATGATAAAACATTTTATTTTTTTTAATCTTATGAATATCAAATTTTCCTACCTGCCAAATCAGTTGCATATCCAATTCTATTATTTTTTTTAATCCTTTTATCCAAGCATTGTTCATACTATGAGACCCTTGACTTCCTCCTATAGATAAAATAATAGGTTTTGTTTTTTTTAATCCTAAATGAATGCAAGCTTTTTCTTTACTAGGTAATTGCAATATTTCAGATCTAACTGGATTTCCAGTTATGATCGTTTTATCTTTTGGAAAAGATTTTTTTGCTTGTTCATAAGCAATACATATCTTATTCGCATAACGAGAAAATATTCTATTAGTTAATCCAGGAAAAGAATTTTGTTCTTGAATTAAGATAGGTATTTTATTCTTTTTTGCAGCATATAAGGTAGGAAAACTGATAAATCCACCTGTCCCGATAACTATATCGGGAGAAAATTTTTTCATAATTTTATTTGCTAAAAAAAAACTATATATTAGTTGTATAGATAAAATGAAACCAGATATAGAAAGAAATTTATCCTTTCCACCTGAAAGACAAATTTTTTCAATGGGATATCCGAATTTTGGAATCTCTCGCATTTCCATATGATTTTTAGATCCTATAAACAGAATATTAACTTTCGGAAGTTGTTTTTTAAGTTCATTAGCAATAGCTATTCCCGGATATATGTGTCCTCCTGTTCCTCCACTTCCAATAATTATTCTATATGATAAAATATCATGATTCATGATGAATTATATTATAATTTGAGTCATTAGTGGAATTTTTATATATCATTTTACTAACACTTAATATAATGCCAAAACTAAAAAAAGTAACCCACATAGAAGTTCCTCCAGCACTAATTAAAGGTAAAGTTTGTCCTGTTACTGGAAATAAACCAACAGCTATTCCCATGTTAATGAGAGCTTGATTGATAATAGGAAACCCTACAGCAAGAACTAACAAAGAACAAAAATAATTTGTTACTTTCGTAGCTATTATCATAATTCTCATTAGAATTAGTATATAAATAAATAAAAGGATAACACCTCCAACAGACCCATATTCTTCTATTATAATAGCATATATAAAATCTGAAGAAGATTGTGGTAGAAAAGCCTTTAAAACACTTTTACCTGGACCACGACCAAATTTATTTCCTAAAACAATAGCCATTTTAGATTGTTTCATTTGATAACTTTCTTTCGATTCATGATCTAAAAATTTTTCTATACGACTTTTCCATGTATATACCCTATTCATTGGGTTCTTATATCCCCATTTAATAACAGAATAAATATATATTCCAGAAAATAAAATACCCATTGAAAGAACTCCTATAACACTTATAAATGGGTATCCTCCTATAAAAAGCAAAATTAAAACGGATAGAAAAACAATAACAGCAGTAGAACCATTAGCAGGAAAAATTAATCCAATGATAAGAAATATTGGAAATAACAAGGGAAAAAAAGAATTTATAAAGTTTATTTTTTTTTTATTAGCTAAATATCTGGCACAATAAATGAATAGAACTAATCCAGCAATACTAGAAGTTTGAAAAGATATGTTAATAATTGGAATGTGTAGCCAACGAGAAGCATTCACTCCATCTAATTCTTTTCTTTGACTTATAGTGAAAATTAATAAAATGAATACTATAGGCATGGAAAGAATAGACATTCGATAAAAATATTTATAATCTATAAATTGAGTAACAAAAAGGATACAAAATCCAACTAATAAAAAAATAGCATGTTTTAATAAATAACTAAACACTGTATTTGACCCTCCATATGTAGTAACTAAATTTGTACTAGCAGAATAAACTGGTAAAAAAGAAAATATAGCCAACAAAGATATAAAAGCCCATAAATATCTATCTCCTTTTATATATTTATTTAAAAAAAAATCTTTTTTTTTATAAATTTTCATAAATCAGTTTTCTTACTTCTTGTTTAAATTTATTTCCTCTTTCTTGATAGTCTTTAAAAAGATCAAAGCTAGAACAAGCAGGAGAAAATAAAATATTATCTCCATGAGAAGATAACATATAAGCCATATAAACAGCTTTTTTCATATTTTTTGTTTCCAAAATAATATTAATGATATTTTTAAAAGAATTTATAATTTTTTCATTGTTTTGTCCTAAACAAATCATAGCTTTTACTTTTTTTTTAACCAATGGAATTAATTCTATATAGTTATTACCCTTATCTTCTCCTCCTGCTATCCATATTATAGGTGCATTCACACTTTTTAACGCATAAAAAACTGCATTTACATTAGTAGCTTTAGAATCATTAATGAATTGTACTCCATTTATATTGTGTATTTTTTCCATACGGTGTTCTATAGATTTCAATTTTAATAATATGGAAATTATTAATTTTTTTTTTACGTTTAATATTTTTGATATAATCAATGAAGCCATTATGTTATAGAAATTATGATCTCCTATTAAAGGAATATCTTCTATAGATAGAAAATCTATTTCTTCATTTTTTTTATTTCGAATAAATATTTTATGATTTTTTATATAAGCACCTATATGCAATTCTTCTTTTATAGAAAAAGGAATACAATGAGATATAATAGGATATTTTTTTAACCCTTTTCTTATAATTGGATCGTCATGATTGTAAATCAAAATATCTTCTTTTTTTTGAAAAGTCGCTATTCTAAATTTTGAATCAATATAATTTTCAAAATTCTCATATATATTTAAATGATCTCTTGTTATGTTTAATAGTACTGCAATATTTGACCTAAAATTATAACAATCATCTAATTGAAAACTACTCATTTCTAATACGTAAACATCTTTTTTTTTATAACTTCTTTAGAAAAACTACGTCCAATATTTCCTGCAATTCCTACATGTATACCTGACTTTTTCAGTATTTGATAAATAATAGAACAAGTTGTTGTTTTTCCATTACTTCCTGTGATTCCTATGATATAAGAATTATTGATATAACTTTTACCGAATTCCAATTCGGATTGGATGGGAATCCCTAAAGAGTTGATCTTTCTTATCAAAGAATTTTTTTTATAAAAAATTCCAGGACTTTTTATCACTTTCATAGCATTTCGAATAATGAAATTATCCGTATGTCCTTTTTCTTCAAAAGGAATTTGATTTTTTATTAAAATTTTTTTATATTCATCCGTGATAATTCCAGAATCAGATAAAAATATTTTTAATCCATTATTTTTAGCTAATAAAGCTGCCCCTACTCCGCTTTCTCCTCCACCCAATATAACTATGAATTTTTTTTTCATTTTTTTAAATAATTAATAAAATAAATACTAACATAGAAAGTATCATTTGTATGATCACAAAACGATTAAAAATTTTATTTTCATGATATCCTAGTTTTTGAAAATGATGATGTAAAGGAGCCATAAGAAAAATTCTTTTTCCTATGCCATATTTTCTTTTAGAATACCTAAAATACAAGACTTGTATAATTACAGAAATATTTTCTACGAAAAAAATTCCACCTAAAATAGGTAGTATGAATTCTTTTTTATTTATAATAATTAGTGTAGCCATGACTCCTCCTATAGTTAAGCTTCCAGTGTCTCCCATGAAAATTTGAGCTGGATAAGTATTATACCAAAGAAAACTTATTAAAGTTCCTAAAAAAGAAGAAGAAAATATGATTGTTTCTTCTATATGAGGTATATAGATAAAATTAAAATATGAGGAATATATTTTATTACTGGAAATTATAGATAATAAAGATAATGTAACAAAAATAATAGAAGAAATTCCAGCTGTTAATCCATCTATTCCATCAGTTAAATTCGCTCCATTGGATACAAATGTTATAATTATAATAACAATAGGAATAAAAATAGTCCATGTATATTTTTTCCATTTTTTATTATACCAACTCAAAATATTAGTATAATCAAATTCATTATTTTGATATATGGAAGAAAAAAAAGGAATACTGGTTTTTAATTCATATTCTTTTTTTATAGGAAAATTTTTTGATTCTATTTTTTGTTTTTTAATACAATTGAAATACATAGTACTCCCAACAAAAATTCCTAATAGAATTTGACTTAATATTTTACACATTATATTAAGTCCTTTTTTATTATGTTTGATTTTAATATAATCATCTATAAATCCAATACAACCCATATACAATGTAGTCATTATCAACATGAGTATATATACATTATGTAATGTAGAAAATAATATTGTAGAAATTAATGTTGAAAATATCATAACAACACCTCCCATAGTTGGCGTCCCTTCTTTTTCTTTTTGTCCAAAAAGTCCAAGATCTCGTATCTGTTCTCCTATAATACTATTTTTTCGATTCCAACATATAATTTTTTTATATAAAATAAAAGCTATGCAAAACGATAAAAAAAAAGCGATAATCGCTCTATAAAAAATAGAATTGATATTGATAATCAATAAAAAGTATTTCAAAAAATTAATCATCTTACTTAGAGTAAGTTTTTAACAAATTTTTAGCTATTTTCATATCATTAAAATCATAACGTTTTCCTTTAATTTCTTGAAAAGTTTCATGTCCTTTTCCAGCTATTAGAACAATATCTTTTTTTTGAGCAATCTGAATAGCAGCTTGAATAGCTCTTTCTCGTTTTACAAAGGTTAAAATAGATTTTTTTTTGAAAGATGATTCAAAATTTATCATATCATTTAATATTTTATTGATATTTTCATATCTTGGATTATCTGATGTGAAAATAGATATATCACACGCTTCATAAACAATTTTTCCCATCATAGAACGTTTTTTGATATCCCTATTTCCTCCACAACCTATAACACAAATTAATTTTTCATTATTTTTTTTTCTTTTTTTAAGATTATCTAAAATAGATTTTAATCCATCTGGATTGTGTGCATAATCTACAATAATAGAAATGCCAGAACTGGATATAAATTGCTCAAAACGACCTTTGATCGGTTGAACATATTTGATTTTATTAATAATATCATATTTATTTTTTCCCAATAAAATAGCTGTAGCATAACTGGCTAATAGATTATAAATATTAAATTTTCCTATCAAATGAGTAAAAATTTCATGACCATCAATTAATAATTGATTTCCATTTATGCTTTCTTTCAAAATTTGAATTTTAAAATTTGCATTTTTTTTTATTCCATAAAAATAGGTTTTAGCTAAAGTTTTTTTTATGATTTTATGCGAATTTTCGTCATCTAAATTAATTAATGCAAAAGCTTTTTCAGATAAATTTTCAAAAAAAATCCTTTTAGTTAATAAATAATGATCAAAAGATCTATGATAATCCAAATGATCATGTGTGATATTAGTAAAAATGCCTCCTTTGAATAATAATCCTGCAATTCTTTTTTGATGTATTCCATGTGAACTAACTTCCATAAAAGCATACTTACATCCTTTTTGTATTGAAATATTTAAATATTTATTAATTTCAATAATATCAGGGGTAGTATGTGTTGTAGGATATTTTTTAGACAATATTTTGATTCCTATAGTAGAAATAAGAATATTTCTTTCTCCTATTTTAGAAAATAATTGATGAAGTATTGTTGCGACAGAGGTTTTTCCATTTGTTCCCGTAATTCCTATTAATTTTATTTTTCTTGTAGGATGATCATAAAAATTAGATGAGATAATACCTAAAGCTTCCATAGAATCTTGAACTAATATGTATGTGATATTTCTATGAATAAAAGAAGGACTTTTTTCACAAACTATAGTATGAGCTCCTTTTTGAATCGCATCTATAATAAATTTATGTCCATCTGTTATTTTTCCTTTTTTAGCTACAAAAATCATATTAGATTGTACTATTTTTGAATTCATAGAAATTCCTTCTACAAATTTAGAAGTATTTTTTCCTATCATTTTTAACACATGTACTTTTTGTAGTACATCTTTTAAGAATTTTTTCATTCTTCTAATTTCAAAAATATCATCTGATTTTTTTTCAATTTTTTTCCTGGTCGAATAGATTGAGTTAATACTTTTCCTGTTCCTTCATATTCTATATGAAAACCCCTATTTTCCAATATAGGTATGATTTCTTTACCAGGAACAGATACTACATTAGGCATGATCCATTTATCAGTAAAAAAATTTTTTGATTCTCCAATTTTATTGAGTAAATTTTCTTTATTCTTTTTCTTTGTTAAAAATATTTTTCTACCTATTCTTGTGTAGATATATTTAGCTATTTTGTCAAATACAGGAACTGCTACCTCGATTCCGTAATATCCTTTCTCTGGTTTTGAAATGACTACAATACAAGAATATTTTGGATTTTTAGCAGGAAAGTATCCTACAAAAGAACTATTGTAAGATACGGGTTTTCCTTTTTTCCAATAATTTAATTGTGTTGTTCCCGTTTTTCCTGCATAAGGATATTCTGAATTATAATATTTTTTAGCTGTTCCATTTTTTACAACTCCTTCTAACATATTTTGTATTTTCATTAAAGAAGATTTCTCAGCTATAGAAGGAATCATAACAATAGGTTTTGTATATTTTTTTATACATTTTCCATGATGTTTTATCTTTCTAATAAATAAAGGCTTAATCATTTTACCCTGATTTGCAATAGCATTATAAAAAGTAAGTATTTGTAAAGGAGTTAGTTTTATATTATATCCAAAAGTCATCCATGGTAAGGTAATGCTACTCCAATTTTTTTTTCCAGGATCTGGTATAAAAGGCATACTTTCTCCCGGTATGTCTATATCTATTTTTTTATCTAATTTCCATTTTCGTAAGTGTTCTATAAATTTTTCCGGATTTTCTTTATAATTTTCATAAATAATTTTTGCTATTCCCACATTTGAAGAAAATTCTAAAATTTGCTTTGGATTCATTTCAACATGTCCACTGTAATGACTATCCCGTATTTTTTCTCCTCTTAATTTCATGACTCCACCTTGAGTATTGACAATCATATCTACATCTATTTTTTTATCTTCAAGAGCAGCAAGAATAGCCATAGTTTTAAAAGTTGATCCAGGTTCACTTCCTTCCCATACTGCAAAATTTCTTAAATCTTCATAAGTATTTTTTTTAGTTTTTTCTAAATTGATCATAGCAGGAATTTCTCCACTTTTTACATCCATCAAAATTACACATCCATGATCTGCTTGAGAAATAGATAACTCTTGAAGTAATGCATGATAGGCGACATCTTGTAAATATATATTTATTGTTGAATAAACGTCTTTTCCATCTTCTGGATTAATTTCGTTTTCTGATTTCAATGGTTTCCATATTTTCAAACTAATACGTTGTTCTAATCTTTTTCCATCCTTTCCTTTCAAATATTTGCTAAAAGCTCCTTCTAATCCGGCTTTTCCTCTATGATCATCATATCCTAATGTTCTTTTTCCAATATTTTCCAATGGATGAATTCGACATATCTTTTTTTCTACAATGAACCCCCCTCGTATTTGTCCTTTATTGAAAATGGGAAAATTTTGTAATATTTTAAAATGTGGATAATCTAAATTTTTTGCTAATAAAAAATATCTATTCCCCCTTTTTTTTTCATATCGAAATTTTTTATAGAAAAAAAATTTGGGTTTTTTAAATAGAAATTCTAAAGAATTACATAATGAATAAACATTTTCTTGAAATAATTTTTCAGATATAGACCTAAAATCAATGTGAATATCATATCTTACAATAGACATTGCTAAAATACTATTATCTGATGCATAAATATTTCCACGTTTAGCTTTAATTAAATTGGTTCTAATCGTTTTTTCTATAACAGATTTTTTGTATCCTTCTGAATAATAATAATTTTGAATATAAAATAAATTGAAAATAATTAATGCGGCAATAAATATGAATAAAAAACCAATTAAATAAGACTTATATAATAGAATATATCTTTTTTGTTTCATTTTTTTTGGAGATAATCCACATCTTTTTTATCTATGATTAATTCATATGGAGGAGAGTCTAAATCTTTTAATTCATTCACTAATTTTTTTTTTATAAAAGAAGCTAATTGTATTTTCATACATTTACTATGTAAATCTGCGTATTCAGATTTTAATTCTTTTATTTCTTCACCAAGAAGAGTTATTTTCCGAATTTTTCTATCCATTATATGTGAACTAGTAATGCTAATCAAAGATAGTGTAGTAATAAAAAAAATAAAATTCCAAATACGATAAGCATTTTTTTTTACTAAAAATTTTCCTTTCAGAATATCTTGTATTTTTTTTTTCATTTGATATTATTTTTTAAGTTTTTTCTGCAATTCTTAATCTAGCGCTCCTAGATCGTGGATTATTTATGATTTCTTGAAAACTAGGTTTAATGACTTTTTTATGTATCATTTGGAAAGGAAGAGTTTTAAAATTTACTTTATTTATTATAATTCCTTTTTTAAAAAAATATTTAATAATTCTATCTTCTATAGAATGATATGAAATCACGGCAATTCTCCCTCCTGGTAATATAATTTTAGAAGATTCTAATAAAAAATCCTTTAAAACATTTATTTCATTATTAACTTCTATTCGTATAGACTGGAAAAGTCTAGCAAAAAATCTTTTTTTATTTTTAAACGATCCTTTTATAGAGAAAAGACGAATTAAATCCAAAGTAGTTTTAATATTTTTCTTTAAACGTTTATTAAATATTTTATCTGCAATTTTTTTTGCATTTTTTAATTCACCATATTCATAAAATATATGAAATAACTTTTTTTTTGAACATTCATTTAGAACATTTTGAGCAGAATAAAAAGATTCTTGATTCATTCTCATATCTAAAACACAATCGAATCGATTCGCAAAACCTCTTGTCGGATTATCTATTTGCAAAGATGAAATTCCCAAATCTACTAATATTCCTGATACTTTATTTATACAATTTTGATTCAAAACATTACGTATATGAATGAAATTTTTGTGAAATAAATGAAAACGTTTATCTTGAATACAATTTTTTTCGATAGATTCCTTATCCTGATCCAAAGCGATTAGAGTTGCTTTTTTATTTAATTTTTTTAGTATAGCATAAGAATGTCCTCCTGTACCGAATGTAGCATCTACATAAACTCCATTTTGATCTGTAATTAAATTTTTTATACTTTCTTTTGTAAGAACTGGCTTATGCCGATATTGAAAATTCATTTTTATATAGATATATATAGGACGAAATTATATTTTATAAATACTATATGTCACATATATCACTTAAATTTTTAAAAATTTTTTCAAATGAAATTTGACTTAATTAAAACGGATACTTGTTCAAAAGCAAGAATAGGAATTTTAGAAACAGATCATGGGCAAATAGAAACACCTATTTTTATGCCAGTAGCTTCAAAAGGTTATGTTAAATCTGTTCCAAATCATGAACTTTATAAAATATCTAAAATAGTTCTTGGAAACACTTATCATTTACATTTTCAACCCGGTATTGAAGTATTACGTCAAGCAGGAGGTATTCATTCTTTTCTAAATTGGAAAGGATCTATATTAACAGATAGTGGAGGTTTTCAAATTTTTTCAATGAAAAAATTAAATAAAAATACTGAAAATGGAGTTGTATTTAAATCTATTTTAGATGGATCCTTTCATTTTTTTGATCCTGAAAAATCTATGCAAATTCAACGTATTATAGGTGGAGATATTATTATGGCTTTTGACGATTGTACTCCTTTTCCTTGTAGTTATCAAGAAGCTGAAAAATCTTTAAAAAAAACGCATCGTTGGTTAAAAAGATGTTATTATTATTTACGAAATAATCCAGAAATATATAATTATAAGCAAAGTTTTTTTCCTATTATACAAGGAAGTATTTATACGGATCTAAGAAAATATTCTGTAGAATATATTTCCTTATTAAAAGCTGAAGGTTATGCAATAGGTGGATTAAGTTTAGGAGAAGAAAAAGAACAAACACATAGTGTGATTAATTTATTAACAGATCTTTTACCTAAAGAAAAACCTAGATATTTAATGGGATTAGGTTATCCTGTAGATATTTTAGAAGGAATAGCTTTAGGAATCGATATGTTTGATTGTGTGATTCCTACAAGAAATGGACGTCATGGAATGCTTTTTACGTGGAAAGGAATCATGAATATCAAAAACAAAAAATGGGAAAAAGATTATTCTTGTTTAGATGAATTTGGGAATTCTTATGTTGATCAATTATACAGTAAATCTTATGTCAGACACCTTTTTTTATCTAAAGATAATTTAGCAAAGGAAATTGCTTCCATTCATAATCTTTCTTTTTATTTTCATCTTATTCAAGAAGCGAAAATTCATATTCTACATAATAAATTTTTTTCTTGGAAAAAATCTATAATTCCTTTATTACAAGAACGTTTATAATATGAAAATTATTGATCGTTATATTATTCGTAATTTTATTGGAACTTTTGTATTTATTACGATTTCTATTCAATTTTTATCTGTAATTATAGATATTTCTCAAAGAATGCATCGTTTAGAAAATAATCAAGGATCAATTAAAGAGGCTTTAATTGATTATTATCCTTTTTGGTCCATATGGTTAATTAATACTTTTTCTCCTATTTCCGTTTTTTTATCTGTTATTTTTTTCACATCAAAATTAACCCATAATTCAGAAATTATGGCCATTTTATCAAATGGTATTAGTTTTATGAGATTGACATTCCCTTATTTGACATCAGCTATTATGATAGGAATTGTATCTTTAATACTAAATTATTATTTTTTACCTATAGCTAACAAAAAAAAAAACAAATTCCATTATCAATATTTATTAAGTGCAAAATACAAAAATAAATATGAAAATAATCAAACAATAAGTGCTCAAATTTCAAAAAATGAGTATATTTTCATTCGAAATTTTTCAAAAAAAAAAAACATAGGTAAAGAATGTGTATATCAAAGATTTAATGGGAAAAAGTTAATCCACATTTTAAAATCTAAGAATATTTTTTGGTACAAAAAGTATAAAATATATATTTTTCTTTCTTATGAAGAAACTATCATAAAAAAAAATCATGATTTTTTTATGATAGGAGATTATAAAATTAAGAAATTACCCATAACTCCAGAACAACTATTACCGGAGGAATATATAGCAGAAACTATGAATATTCATGAATTGAAAAAATTTATTGATATGGAAAAAGACAAAAAAAACATGAATATGCATTTAAATGAATATTATCAAAGAACAAGTTTACCTTTTTCTACTTTAATATTTACTGTTTTAGGACTATCCATATCTACAAAAAGAAAAAAAGGAGAAATCGCCTATAACCTGATTATAGGAATTGCGTTAGCCTTTTTTTATATATTTTTTGTAGAAATTAACAAAATATATTCTAACAAGGATTATATACCCTCTTTTTTAGCTGTTTGGTTTCCAAATTTAATTTATGGAATAATTACAATATTTTTTTATTGGGATAGAAATAGAAATTAATTCATTTCAAATCCTGCTATATATACTTGTCCGTTTTGTTTAATAGATTTGATTGTCACATCGCCTGAATACTTTTTCAAAATTTTATCAACATCATTAGGTTTTTTCATTTTTACTCCATTAATAGATAAAATGATGTCTCCTTCTTCCAACCCTATAGAACTTAAACGACCTGTTCTGATTTCTGTGATTATAATTCCATAATTAATTCCAAAATCTTTTTTATACTCTTTACTTAATGGTTCAAATTTTGCCCCTAATAATTCAGAAGGAGAAATTTCTTCTTTAGTTCTTATTTTTATTCTTCCCTGCAAATCTTTTAAAACAACGGTAAAAGTTTTTGTATTTTTATTACGTACAATATTCACTTTAACTTTATCACCTGGATGTTTAGTTCCAACAATAAATGATAAATCTGCAACATTTTGTATAGGTTTTCCATCTACACTTTTTATAATATCTCCTTTTTTCAAACCTGCATCAGCTGCTCCACTGTTTTCAAATACTTCTCCTATTAAAAAACCCTGTTGTGATTTTATATTTTGATGTGTTTCTCTATTATAAGCTTTTAAATATTCGGTTTTAGAAAGATCCATACCTCTGACTCCTAAGTATGCACGTTGTACGGTTCCGTATTTTTTTATGTCTTGTATCACTTTTGCTACCAAATTAGAAGGAGCAGCAAAACTATATCCTATAAAATTTCCTGAAGCAGAGGAAATAGCTGTATTAATTCCAATTAATTCCCCATTAGTGTTAATTAAAGCTCCACCACTATTACCAGGATTTACAGCTGCATCAGTCTGAAAAAAAGATTCAATAGCTGATTGTGATTGTGTTTCTCCTCTTAATATACCCAAACTTCTATTTTTTGCACTTATGATACCAGCTGTAACAGTCGAGTTTAAATCAAAAGGATTTCCTATAGCTAAAACCCATTCTCCAACTTGTACTTTATTAGAATCAGAAAAGTAAATAAAAGGCAAATTTTTTTCATTAATTTTTAATAAAGCCATATCTGTGCTAGGATCTGTTCCTATTAACTTTGCTTTATAAGTTCTTTGATCATGTAGAGTGATTTCTATTTTATCTGCATCTTTTATAACATGATTATTAGTCACAATATATCCATCAGGAGATATGATTACCCCAGATCCATGAAGTCCAGGAATATCATTATTTTTTTGAGGTTTTCTTCCTCTATTTCCAAAATCATCAGGAAATCCAAAGAAAAAATCAAATGGATCAAATTGATTGGTGTATTTTTTTGAATAATTTTTTACATTGACTACTGTATGTATGGTTTTTGATACGATTCTGGTAAAATCAGGTAAACCACCAGAACTAACCAATGATGAAGAATTTGATGAAGCAGAAGTAAGTTTTGTTTTTTCTGATGTATATGGAAAAGGTAAAAATTCTTCTCTTACATATTGTTTATATGCAGAAATAGTTATTATTGAACTCATAACACTGCTTAACACAATATAAAAAACTATTTTTTTCATATCATATAGTAAAAATTATTAAAACAAATATATTAAAAAATAATATTAACTTCGTTATTTAATTTATGAAATTAAGTTTTTATAAATATCAAGGAACAGGAAATGATTTCATACTTCTAGATTATAGAAAAGAGGGGATGGGGAATCCTTTTTTATTCAAAAGATTGTGTGATAGACATTTTGGAATTGGGGCTGATGGAATTATTTTCATTAAAAATGATAATAATAGTGATTTTTATATGAAATATTGTAATTCTGATGGGATCGAAAGCACAATGTGTGGAAATGGAGGAAGATGTGCAATTTCTTTTGCTCATAAGTTAGGGATAAAAAAAAAAGAGGATAAAATTTATTTTCGAGCTATGGATGGATATCATGTTGGATTCATAAATAATCAGAATTTAGTTTCTATAAATATGCTTAACATAGATAAAAATGCAATAGAAATTCATTCAGAATATGTTTTTTTAAACACTGGATCTCCACATCATATTCTATTCGTAGAACATGTAGCAGAAAAAGACGTATATAAAGAAGGAAAAAAAATAAGATCTCAAAGTACTTATTTAGAAGAAGGAGTCAATGTTAATTTTGTGGAAATACTTGAAGATCAAACTTTAAAAGTACGAACTTATGAGAGAGGAGTTGAAAATGAAACTTTATCCTGTGGGACAGGAGTAGTCGCTTCTGTTATTGCTGCATGCGAAACTAATAAAATAAAAAATGGTGTTGAAAATATTTTGGTTAAAACTCTTGGAGGTAAATTATGGGTTTCATTCAAAAAAACAAAAAATGAATATCAAGAGATTTACTTAACCGGAAATGTTCAATTTATATTTGAAGGATGTATTACGATTTGAATTTAATTTAAAAAAAAGAATGAGTCATTATTCAATTAATAGTAATTCTATTGAATTTCTTGAAAAATATTTGAATGAATTTTCTCCAACGGGAGATGAGAGTAAAGGACAAAAAATATGGATAAACCATATTAGTTCTTATGTAGAAAAAATTCAAACTGATTTATATGGAACAGCAGTAGGAATTATCAATTATAATTCTCCATATAAATTGATTATTGAAGCACATGTTGATGAAATATCATGGTACGTTAATTATATTACAGAAGAAGGATTGATATATGTATCTCGTAATGGAGGATCTGATCACCAAATAGCTCCATCTAAAAGAGTAATCATTCATACAGAAAAAGGATTTGTACATGGAGTTTTTGGATGGCCTGCTATTCATACAAGAAAACCTTCAGAAGAAAAATCTCCTAATATAGATAATATATTTGTTGATATTGGTGTTTCAAGTAAAAATGAAGCGATGAAAATGGGCGTTCATCTAGGTTGTGTTATCACTTATCCCGATAAGTTTTTTATTATGAATCAAAATTATTTTGTATCTAGAGCATTAGATAATAAAATAGGAGGTTTTATTATAGCGGAAGTAGCAAGAATGCTAAGAGAAAATAAAGTTGATTTAAATTTTGGATTATACATAGTCAATTCAGTTCAAGAAGAAGTAGGATTAAAAGGAGCTAAAATGATATCTCAAACCATACAACCTAACATAGCTATTGTGACGGATGTGACACATGATACTTATAGTCCTATGATTGATCAAAAAATACAAGGAGATGTAAAATGTGGATTGGGCCCTGTTATTGGATATTCTCCTTCAATACACAAAAATATTAGAGAATTAATTATTCAAACTGCTATGAATAAGAAAATACATTTTCAACGTTTAGCATCATCTAGATATACAGGAACGGATACAGATGCTTTTGCTTATTCCAATAGAGGAGTATTGTCTGCTTTAATTTCCATTCCTCTTAAATATATGCATACCACAGTAGAAATGGTTCATAAAAATGATGTAGAAAAAGCTATATTACTGATTTTTGAAACTTTACAAGAAATTAATAATAAAAATAAAAAATTTTTTATTGATTAAATCGAAATTGAATGATATCTCCATCTTGAATGAGATAATTTTTTCCTACTAAAAATATTTTTCCTGCTTTTTTCACATTTTCTTCGGACCCATATTTAATAAAATCATCATAATGAATCACTTTTGCTCGAATAAATCCTTTTTTAAAATCTGTGTGAATAACTGAAGAAGCTTCATAAGCTGTACATGTACTAGGAATAGACCAAGATCGAATTTCTTTTTTACCTACTGTAAAAAAACTCTGTAAGTTTAATAACTTATAAGTTTTTTTTAATATTTGGTCAACTTTTATACAATTTTTTTTCAATGATAAAATTTCCAAAGGAGCATTCTCCATTTTTACCATTTCTTTAATATTTTCTATATGTGAATTAGTTTTTATATCCAGTTTTTCATCTATATTACATACATAAATTATAGGTTTCACAGTTAATAACTGTAAATCTTTTATATATTCTTTTTCATATTTTTGAAATGGATACGTTCTAACATTTTTTCCTTTTTTTAAAAAAGAAAGAATTTTTTGTAGTATCTCTATATATTTCTGATTTTTTTGATTTATTTTTTTTAATCTTTTTTCTATTGTTTCTAGATCTTTGAACTGTAATTCCATATCAATGATTTCTTTATCTCTAATAGGATTCACAGACCCTTCTACATGAAGGATACTTATGTCGAGAAAGAAACGTATTATGTGTATAATGACATTTGTTTCACGAATGTGAGATAAAAATCTATTTCCTAATCCTTCTCCTTTATGCGCTCCTTTAATTAAACCTGCTATGTCTATTATTTTTATTTCGGATGGAATTATTTTCTCAGGATTAATAATTCTTTTGAGTTCGTATAATCTTTGATCTGGAACTTTTGTGATTCCATAATTTGGTTCTATGGTACAAAAAGGAAAATTTTCTGATAAAGCTTTAGAATTAGAAATTCTGTTAAAGAATGTCGATTTTCCTGTATTTGGTAGACCTATAATTCCACATTTCATTTATATGAAGTTTAACATGAAAATTACAATTTTTTATGAAAAAGAAATATTATTTTATAAAAATTTAATTTTTTTTTTGAATGAACGAAAATAAAATGCCGTTTTGGAAACATATTGAAGAACTAAGAAAACATGTAATTCATTGCATTTGTGCAATAATTATTTCAATGATTATTTTAATGAATAATAAAAATTTTATATTCGATTGTATTATTTTTGCTCCAGCAAAAAAAGATTTTATCACTTACCGTATATTTTACAAATTAGTGAATTCTTTTTCTGGTTTAGGTATTCATTTAAATTCCGTTTATTTTTTGTATAATAATTTAGAAATACAAAATAGACAAATATTTGGACAATTTAATATTTATGTATGGACTTGCTTTATAGGAGGGGTAATTTTATCTATCCCTTATGTTTTTTATGAATTTTGGAAATTTATCAAACCGGCTCTTTCGTATAAAGAAAAAAAATATTCTATATGTATATTAATTCTGGTCTCTTTTATGTTTCTATTGGGGATTTTTTTTGGTTATTTTATATTATGTCCATTTTTGATTCATTTTGGATATTCTTTTCGAATCAGTTCGATTCCTAAAAATATATTTGATTTATCAGATTATATTTCTTTGATCATTCATTCAGTACTTTCTATGGGAATTATTTTCTTATTTCCATTTTTTATATTTTTTCTTACTAAAATAGAATTAATATCTTCTTCATTTTTGAAAAAATATAGAAAACATGCTTTCTTGATTATGCTAGTTATAGCATCTGCTATAACCCCAGGAGATATTTTAAGTACAATCATAGTCTTAATACCCTTATTAATACTTTATCAAATAAGTGTATATATATCTTTTTTATGCAAATAAATAAAAAGCCTCAATCAAAGAGACTTTTTATTTCTTATTTATGTTTATGCTTATTACTTACGACTTACGTATTACAATTTCAACACATCTTTTCTTTTTCTTTCCGACTCCTAATCCCCTAACTTCTATTCTAGAAGAATCCACTCCTTTTGAAACTAAAGCTTCAAATACAGAACGAGCTCTTTTTAGAGATAAAAATTGATTATAACGGGATTTTCCATTAGCATCTGTATATCCATTAATGTAAAATTTCGAATTAGGAAAATTATTAATCATAATATTAGCAACATTATTAATAATTTTTAAAGAACGAGTAGATAATGAAAATTTACCTAAACCAAATAGAATAGGACGAAAAACTATATCAGGACAACCTTTAAATTTTTTCAATCCAAATTGATTTGGACACTGATCTTCATGATCAGGAATATTATCTAAATCTGTATCAGGACAACCTTTAAATTTTTTCAATCCAAATTGATTTGGACACTGATCTTCATGATCAGGAATATTATCTAAATCTGTATCAGGACAACCTTTAAATTTTTTCAATCCAAATTGATTTGGACACTGATCTTCATGATCAGGAATATTATCTAAATCTGTATCAGGACAACCTTTAAATTTTTTCAATCCAAATTGATTTGGACACTGATCTTCATGATCAGGAATATTATCTAAATCTGTATCAGGACAACCTTTAAATTTTTTCAATCCAAATTGATTTGGACACTGATCTTCATGATCAGGAATATTATCTAAATCTGTATCAGGACAACCTTTAAATTTTTTCAATCCAAATTGATTAGGGCATAAATCTTCTTTATCCCAAATTCCATCATGATCATGATCTTGATCTATATCTTGACAATAAATTTTTTTCTCTTTTTCTTCCTCTTCATTTTTATTATTTTTTTCAGATTCATTTTTATCATTTTTTTCAGACAGATCTTGATCTACTTGATCTATATGATTTATTACAATTTTATGATCATGATTTATTTTTAAATTCCCAAAACGAAAAATCAGTCCCACATTATGTTTCCAAAAATTCAAATAATCTCCACATTGTTTTGCAAATACTTGATTATAAGTACTTTGAGCATTCAATCCAAAATTTGATACCAGCCAAAAATTTAAACCTAATCCACCGTCTAATAGAAAAAAATTCTTTCTATTTGTTTTAAAATATTTTGTATCTGAAATTCTCAATTCTCTGTTTAGATAATTATTGAATTTATGATAACCTATGCCTAACCTTAAGTAAGGATCAAATTTTTTATGAGGTAACATGTATAAATTTATCCCATTGCTGAATTTGATAAAAAAATTATTTCCTATTCTCCATCTTGTATTATCTACCATACCTAATGAAGCATCTAAATATAAACCTATATGTTTCTTTATATTGTGTTCTAATTCTATACTAGAAATAATGGGATTAAAACTATTATTCCTTTTAAGAAAAAAACCTTTCAAAGGAGACCTTATAGGATAATAATTAATATCATGTGCTCCTACACGAATGAACCATTTTTCTTTCGAATCTTGTGAAAAAACAGATGAAAAAAAAGCAAATAAAATAACAATAAAAAAATTGACGTTTTTCATAAAACTATAATTTCTTTAAATCTAAACAAATATAAATATTTGATTTCATTAAATACGATTTTTTAATTTGAAAGATTGTTTAATTTCTCTAAAAAAATCTTTCTTTCGTAAAGATTCACGTTTGTCATGTGTTTTTTTTCCTTTAGCTAAAACTATCCTCATTTTTATATATCCCTTAATGAATAATTCGATAGGAATTAAAGTAAGACCTGGATTTTTTAATTTTTTATTAATTCTTATTAATTCTTGTTTTTTTAATAATAATTTTCTTTCTCTTTTACTTGAATGATTACAATTTGTTCCAAATTTGTATTCATCTATATACATATTTATAGAATACAACTCTCCATGTTTCATTTGACAAAAGCTTTCCATAATATTGACTTTATTTTGTCTGATTGATTTTACTTCTGTTCCAAGTAACTGTATTCCAGCTATATAATATTCTATAAAATGATATAAAAATCTTGCCCTCCGATTTAGAATACTCATAATTAATTGTTATTTTTGTGAAAGTTTTGAGAAAAATATACAAACAAAAATTGAAAAAATGAATGTACGTTATTTAAAAGATTTGTGTATTCAAGTAAGAAGAGATATTTTACGCATGGTAAATGAGGCAAAATCTGGCCATCCTGGAGGATCTCTAGGATGTACAGAATATTTTGTGGCTTTATATAAAAAAATTATGCATTATAATCCAAATCAATTTACTATGGATGGGAAGGGTGAAGATCTTTTTTTCTTATCTAATGGTCATATATCTCCTGTTTATTATAGTGTTTTAGCTCGTTCTGGTTTTTTTTCTATTCAAGAATTATCTACTTTTAGAAAATTAAATTCTCGTTTACAAGGACATCCTAGTACTCATTTACCTGGAATACGGATTTCTTCCGGTTCTTTAGGACAAGGAATGTCTGTATCCATTGGTGCCGCTTTATCAAAAAAGCTGAACGGAGAAGATCATAGTATAATTTACAGTTTACACGGAGACGGAGAGTTAAACGAAGGACAAATTTGGGAAGCTGCTTTATATGCGGGAGCAAAAAAAATAGATAATTATATAGCTACTGTAGATTATAATGGACAGCAAATAGATGGAACTACAGATGAAGTGTTACCTCTAGGGAATTTAAAAAAAAAATTTGAATCTTTCGATTGGAAAGTTATCGAAGAATTAGAAGGGAATCATATTGAAAAAGTAATAAGTGTTTTAAAAAAAGCTAAAAATGAAACTGGTAAAAAAAAACCTATTTTAATCATGTTATATACTCAAATGGGATACGGTGTTGATTTTATGGTCGGAAATAATGCATGGCATGGAAAATATCCTAGTGAAAAAGAATTAAAAAAAGCATTACGTCAACTTCCTGAAACTTCTTTAGGAGATTATTAATAAGAAAATTTTTATGAAAAAATATGAAAATAAGGGACTTAAAGAAACTAGAGCTGGTTTTGGAGAAGCTTTAACTTTTTTGGGTAAAAAAAATAATAAAGTAGTCGCATTATGTGCGGATCTTACCACTTCTTTATTTATGGATGAGTTTTCTAAAAAATTTCCTGAAAGATTTTTTCAAATAGGAATAGCTGAAGCTAATATGATCGGGATCGCAGCTGGACTTAGTATTGGTCAATATATTCCATTTGCTGGAACATTTGCTAATTTTGCAACATCTCGTGTTTATGATCAAATACGTCAATCTGTTGCTTATTCTTCAAAAAATGTAAAAATATGTGCTTCACATTCTGGGTTAACATTAGGAGAAGATGGAGCGACTCATCAAAGTTTAGAAGATATAGGAATGATGAAAATGCTTCCTGGAATGACCGTTATTAATACTTGTGATTATAATCAAACTTATGCAGCTACTATAGCTATATCAAACTACTTCGGTCCAGTATATTTACGTTTTGGTCGTCCTTCTGTAGCTAATTTTACAGATAAAAATAAAATATTTGAAATAGGAAAAGCAGTCATATTAACAGAGGGAAAAGATGTAACAATTGTGAGTACAGGACATTTGGTATGGGAATCTTTGGAAGCGTCTAAAATTTTATATGAAAACAAAGGAATAGAATGTGAAGTGATTAATATTCATACAATTAAACCATTAGATGAAAAAACCATTTTGAAATCTATTCATAAAACAAAATGTATTGTTACTGCAGAAGAGCACAATTATTGGGGAGGATTAGGAGAAAGTATAGCTAGAGTACTGACTACTAGAAAATCGTCAGTTATTCAAAGTTTCGTATCTGTTAATGATACTTTTGGGGAAAGTGGAAAACCTATGGAACTTTTAAAAAAATATAAAATTGATCGTCAATCTATTATAAAAAAAGTAGATTTTGTTTTAAAACATAAAAAAAACTAATAAATTTTGGAAATTCATAGTTTACAAAAACTAGTTCATAATTGGATAATTCATCATGGAATTCGTTATTTTGATATATTAACTAACACTATTCTTTTATCTGAAGAAGTAGGAGAAGTTTCTAGAATTGTTGCTAGAAATTATGGAGAACAATCAAATAAAAAAAATTGTAAAAATAACGAAGATCTTGGAGAAGAATTATCAGACGTATTATTCGTTATAATTTGTTTAGCAAATCAAACTGGGATTGATTTAGAAAAATCCTTTCATAGAAAATTAAATAAAAAGAAAATTAGGGACCATGATAGACATCATGACAATAAAAAATTAAAATAAAAGTATGTATTCTTACATTAATGTTTGCAAAAATAGCAATGACTTATGTGGTTCTATATTAATTACGGGATCTAAAAGTATATCTAACCGTCTTTTAATTTTAAAAGCTATTTATAAAGATGATATTCATATTGAAAATATTTCTAATTCTGAAGATACAGTAATTCTAAAAAAAAGTTTAGTCAGTAATTCTAATGTATTAGATATTCACCATGCTGGAACTGCTATGCGTTTTTTAACCTCTTATTTCTCAATACAAGAAGGAAAAGAAGTGATATTAACAGGATCAGATAGAATGAAAGAAAGACCTATTTTTATATTAGTGAAAGCTTTAAGAGAATTAGGATCTGAAATTTATTATTTGGAAAAAGAAGGATTTCCACCAATCAAAATTTTGGGTCAAAAAATTTTAGGAGGAAAAATAGATATTGATGCAAGAATGAGTAGTCAGTATATAAGTTCTCTTATGTTAATAGCAAGTAAATTTAAAATGGGGTTACAAATATATCTTCAGGAAAAGATTACATCTATTCCCTATATCAAAATGACTTTTGATTTACTGACTCTAGCTGGAATCAAAGCGGATTGGAAAGACAGAATGATTCATATTTATCCAATAAAAAGTAAGGAAAAAAAATATTTTCATGTAGAATCAGATTGGAGTTCTGCATCTTATTATTATTCTATGGCTGCTATTGCAAAAAAAAGTCATATTATTTTACGTTCGTATAAAAATACAAGTTTACAAGGAGATAAAGAAGTTTCATCTATATATGATAAATACTTTGGCGTTCATACAATCTTTGATAAAGATGTAATAATATTAAATAAAAAATTGAATTTTTCATTCCCAAAATTTATTGAATTAAATTTAAACAAAACACCAGATCTTACTCAGACTATTGTAGTGACTTGTGCTGCTATTGGTATAAAATGTGATTTAAAAGGTTTAGAAACATTAAAAATTAAAGAAACAGATAGATTACAAGCATTAAAAAATGAGCTTTTAAAATTTGGAGTGATAATAAAAATTACGAATTCTTGTTTAAGAATAATAGATTTTTGTAGAGAAAAAAAAATTGATTCTTTTATCAAAATTCAAACTTATCAAGATCATAGAATGGCAATGTCTTTTTCTACATTTGGATTATGTTCTGATTTTATAAAAATAGAGAATCCAAATGTTGTAGAAAAATCATATCCTAATTTTTGGAGAGATTTAGAATCTTTAGGTTTTTTAATTAATTATTGTGAATAATAAATGGATGATCCAGAGTCCATGATTCCAGTATTTTGATCTAATTGTATGTGATGGCTATTATTAATTTGATTTTTAGTATGTCACAACAAAAAATTATAAATCTCCTTTTTTTTTTTTTTCGAAATAAAAAAACCTTTTTTAGGTTGATAAAAAGAAAAAACATTTCTTTATTCTAGTCTTTCAGTCTCATGACTTCCTCTATTCTGAAAATAAAAATTATTTTATGATAAACTTTTTTTCAAAAAAATCTGATAGATTTATCTACATAAAACAAAATATATAAAAAAAATTTAATTTATCTTAGTATTACTAATTACAATAAAATATCAGAGGCCCATTCGTCTATTGGTTAGGACGTCAGGTTTTCATCCTGGAAAGAGGGGTTCGATTCCCCTATGGGCTATAATAATTGTTATGGCAAATCATTTATCTTCTTTCAAAAGAATCAAACAAAATCATACTAGACGTTTACGTAACAAATATGTATATAAAAGTACTAAGACTGCTATAAAAAAATTATTAATGAATAAAAACAAGAAAGAATATTCTGTTGTTATCTCCATGATAGATAAATTATCTAAGAAAAATATTATACATATGAATAAAGCTGATAGATTAAAAAAAAAACTGAGTCAAAAATTATTTGATTAATTGTTAATCAAATTTTTATCAAAATTTCATCGTTACATAGCTTTTTTTTTGATGATTTTTTTGATTATGGAAATGATCTACATTTTATGTAGTAAAAGATATTCAAAAATAAAAATTGGGTTTTTTTTTCAAGTTATGTTGAATTTGACAGTACTCATTATACTTGTTCAGATATTGATTGGTTTTATGTTAATATTTTTTCATTTATATAAAAATAAAATTGGAATTTTTGAAATTTTTAAACAAAAAAAAATTCGCTTTAAATTAATTGAACATCCAATTACAATGATTGTTGGATTTTTAATATTTATTCTTTTCTATCAAAAATTATATCAAAATCATCAAATTACTCATACAGTTTTATTTTTATTTTTTTTATCTGTATTATTTTTTTTAATTCGTTTTCCTTTTAATTTAATTTGAATATGAAAATAAATGCATTATCTCCAATAGGAATATTTGATTCTGGAATTGGCGGACTTCTTATAGCTAAAGAAATTCAAATTCAGATGCCTCATGAAGATTTTATTTATTTTGGTGATACAAAAAATATGCCTTATGGAGAAAAATCTAAAGAATTTATTATCAAAAATTCTATGAAAATTGCATCTTTTCTTTATAAAAAAAAATGCAAAGCTTTAGTCATAGCATGTAATTCGATAGCATCGAATGCTTTAAATATTATTCATAAAAAATTTTATAAAAAAATATTAATATTTAATGTCATAGATCCTGTAATAAAAAATACAATTTTTCTTTCTTATAAAAGAATAGGAATCATTGCAACACCTGCTACTATTCATTCAAATTTTTATATAAATCAAATAAAAAAATACTATCATCATTTAGATGTAGTTCAAATATCTGCACCTTTATTAGCCACTATTATAGAAAATGGTTGGGAAATCAAAAAAATAAATCCTATTATAAGCAATTATTTAAATCACTTAAAATCAATAGATGCAATATTATTAGCTTGCACTCATTATTTATTCTTAAAACAAGAAATAGACAATTTTTATCATGGAAAAGTTCATTTAATCGATATACAAAAAATAGTGGTGCAAGAAATAAAGAAAAAGTTAAATGAAAAAAAACTATTATGTTTAAATTCTACTTATAATAGATTTCCTATTTTTTATACATCTAGTTCAATTCCTATTTTTTTTGAAAAAAAAGTCCAAATTCTTTTTGGTAAAAAAGTTTTTTTTAAAACACATATTTTTAATTTTGTCTAATTTGTGCATCTATTACAGCTAAAGTAGTTAGATTCACTATTTCTTCTATACTAGATTGCATTTGCATAACATGTGCAGGTTTTCGCATTCCTAACATAACAGGACCAATAGTTTGAACTTCTCCTAATCCTCTAATGAATTTATAAGTCAAATTTCCTGATTCTAAATTTGGAAAAATAAAAATATTTGCCCTTTTTTTAACAAGCTTTGAGAAAGGAAATTTTTTAGATAATAAAAATTCATTTAATGCAAAATCAGGTTGAACTTCTCCATCTACTATTAAATCTGGATATTTTTTGTGTAAAAAGGCTACTGTTTGAGAGACTTTAGAAGAAGTTTTTGAATGAGAAGAAAAATTTTGAAAAGATAACATAGCTATACGAGGTTCAATATCAAAATATTGAACTACATGAGAAGCCATTAAAGCTATTCTAGCCAATTCTTCACTTGTTGGATCTAAAATCACGGCTGTATCTGCTAAAAATAAAGGACCACGTTTTGTTAATAAAATCATCATTCCTGCCGTTTTGTGAACAAAATCAGCTTTTCCTATAACTTCTAACATAGGACGTAAGCTTAATGAAAAACTTCTAGAATATCCTGTAATAACAGCATCTGCTTTTCCTTGATCAACCATCATAGCTCCGAAATGATCATTCGTACGCATGCGAATTTTGGAATCATATAAAGTTAAACCTTTTCTATTCCTTCTTCCCCAAAGTATTTTAGAAAAATTCTCCACTTCTTTTTTATTTTTTTCTGGATCTATAATTTTTAACTCAATATCTAAATTATTTTCATCAATTAAACGTTTAATACGATCTTCATTTCCTAGAACTATGGGAATAGAAACAATTCCTTCTTCTTGAAGAATTTGAATAGATTTTAAAATATCATATTCTTCTCCATTACAAAAAACAACTTTTTTAGGATTTGTACGTGCTCTATTTTGAATCATTCTAAGCATTTTACTTTCATATCCCATTCTATCAAGTAATTTTTCCTGATAGATTCTCCAATCTAAAATAGGATTTTTTGCAACTCCAGAATCCATTGCAGCTTTTGCTACAGCAGGAGCTACACGAATAATCAAACGATTATCAAATGGTTTTGGAATAATATATTCTTTTCCGAAAGAAATATTTTTTTTATTATAAACAATATTTACCTGTTCTGGAACAGGTTCTTTTGCTAAAGAAGCGATAGCATATACTGCTGCAAGTTTCATTTCATCATTGATAACATTAGCATGAACATCTAGTGCCCCTCTGAATATATAAGGAAATCCTAACACATTATTCACTTGATTTGGATAATCACTTCTTCCTGTCGCCATAATAACATCTGGACGGATTTTAACAGCTAAATTATAGTCTATTTCTGGATCAGGATTTGCCATAGCAAATACAATTGGATCTTTAGCCATACTTTTTAACATGTTAGGAGTTAATACTCCTCCTATTGATAACCCTATAAAAATATCAGAATTATTAATAGCTTGTTCCAATTTTTGAATTGGATAAGTATTGACAGAAAATTCTTTTTTTTCTTCATTCAAATCTTTTCTTGAAGTATGTAATAAACCCTTACTATCAAACATTAAAATATTTTCAGGTAGAACTCCAAGTTGTTTATATATTCTTGCACAAGAAATGGCTGCAGCTCCAGCTCCATTAACAACCATCTTAATTTCATTAATTTTTTTACCTACATAAGTAATAGCATTCAACAACGCTGCTCCAGAAATAATAGCAGTACCATGTTGATCATCATGCATAACAGGAATGTTAAGTTCTTTTTTAAGCCTTTTTTCTATTTCAAAAGCTTCTGGTGCTTTGATATCTTCTAAATTAATTCCTCCAAAAGTAGGAGCAATTGCTTTGACTGTTTCTATAAATTTTTCTGGATCAGATTCATTAATCTCTATATCGAAAACATCAATACCGGAAAATATTTTAAATAAAAGAGCTTTACCTTCCATCACCGGTTTAGAAGCTAATGCTCCAATATCACCAAGACCTAATACGGCCGATCCATTAGTAATTACTGCTACAAGATTACCTTTAGAAGTATATTTATATACTTCTGTAGAACAACGAGCTATTTCTTTGCAAGGTTCAGCTACTCCTGGTGAATAAGCAAGAGATAAATCTCTTTGACTACTATATTTTTTTGTTGGGGTTATTTGTATCTTTCCAGAAGGGAATTTACTATGATAATTTAAAGATTCTTCACGAAAATTACCTATGTTTTTTCTCATGATTTTATGTTTAAAATATTAAAATTTTGAAAACAGGTAAAAAACATTTAATTGATTCCAAAAAATATCTTTTTCAAAAAAATATTTTTTATTTGTTTTCCATCTTATTATAAGTTTATAATGTCCTTTTTTTAAAAATTTATTAGGAATCAATAATATTTTTTTTTCAGATTTCAATATTTTAAAAGGTTGTGTAAAATCTAAATTTTTTGAAGAAGATCTGAATAAAGTAAAAAAACCATTAATATCATTATTAATAGAAGGAAACATTATCTTAATTCCAGAAGACAAAATAAAAACTTTTATTTTTACAGGAAGTTTCAATACATTTTTTTTTTCATCTATAATTTCTTGATATTTTATTTCTTCTTCATAATATTTATCTGAAACAAGTTCACTTCCTACATGTGGAAAAAAGAAAGCAATGTAAATAATAAAGATTATAAAAAAAACTAAAGATAACACAATTCCAATATCCCAATTGAATTTTATTTTCATAATAATTAAAACTTTAAATTTTTTCGAGAAAAAATCTAAAAAATGTAATTATAATTACATTTTTCTCCATTCTTTTATTTCTGTTCCTTGATGAATTTTCCCTTTTAAAGGTTTTTTAGATTTTTGATTGATAAAATAAACATAACTAGATATTTTTTCAATGTCGTTTCCTTTAATTTCTCCTGATTGACCAAAAGCACGCATAGTTGGATTATTCTCACTCCCATTCCATATTATATAAAATATGTTCTTAAACAAATCTTTGTCTTTTATATTAATCCAATAATTATCTGTTAAATTAGGTCCTATATTCCCACTACCATCAGATTGATGACAAGTTGCACAATTTTCATCAAAAAGAACTTTTCCATTATGAATTAAGTTTTCCTTAAAATGTGCATTTTCTATAGTTGCTTGTGGAGTATTTTTTTCAAAAATTTGAATTTCTTTTAATTGATTTTGATAAGCTCTATCATACTCCTTATAAGGATTAGAAAAATCTATTAATAAATAAGAAAAAAAATAAATTGCAGAAAAAGCTATGGTAAGATAAAAAAGATGAACCCACCACATAGGTAATTTGTTATCTAATTCTATAATTCCATCAAATCCGTGATCTATTTTTTTCACTCCATTATGATGGATTTTTCTATAATCGTAAAATATAAATTTATAAAGCCTATAAAAATAATTTCCTTCATTTTCTTCAAAAAGTTTTTCCCTTTCTTCTTTTGAAATAAATTGTAATTTTTTTTTAAAAATCAAACGATTAATCGACTCTAAAATATACAATAACACTGTAATTACAATAAAAAAAAATATGGTGATAGGATGTACTAAATAAGATATGTGATTATAACTTATAAAAAATACATAAAACATGAATATTATAACAGATAAAAGAGAAGGTATCATAATAAAAGAAGAAATTTTAGATCTCATGATCTTTTATTTTTTTCTTCTTCTTCTAATTCTTCTAAAGGAATTAAACTTATTTTATTATAATATTCTTTAGATTTTGAAAAAACAAAAAATATTACAAAAAAAAATATCAATAAAAACAAAATTAACATAATGGATTGAAATATTCCTATATTTTTCTCTCCTGTAAAATATTGTTTAAAAAAACTTATCATAAACTTTTTTTATTATATGTTAAGATTAAGATTTTATATCTGTACCTAATCGTTGTAAATAAGCAATAATAGCTATAATTTCTCTTTTTTCTAATGGAACAAATCTTTCTTTTTCTACTTTTTTTTGTTTATCTATTTCCTTTTTTAAATTTGGATATTCTTTATAAATGTCAGATACAATTTTATTCGCCTGAAGATCCATATCTTTATGAACATTTTTAATATACTTTAAAGTGTATGGAACTCCTAATTTTACCATTGCTTGCATTTTTTTTTCCGTATTAGATCTATCTAATTTATTATAAATTAACCAAGGATATCTTGGCATAATTGATCCGTGAGAAGTAGAACGAGGATTATACATATGATTAAAATGCCAAGAATTTGGATTTTTTCCTCCTTCTCTAGCTAAATCTGGACCTGTTCGTTTAGATCCCCAAAGAAATGGATGATCATATACAAATTCTCCAGCTTTGGAATACTCTCCATAACGTACTACTTCATCTCTAAATGGACGAACTTGTGCACTGTGACAAGCATTACATCCTTCTCTTACAAATAAATCTCTACCTTCTAATTCTAGAGCTTTATAAGGTTTTACATTATGAATCGTAGGAACATTAGATTTAATGACTAAAGTAGGTATAATTTCTATAAATCCTCCAATAGCTATTGCTATAAAGGAAAGAATCGTTAGTTGTATTGGTTTTTTTTCTAACCATGCATGAAATGTCTCCTTTTTTTCTTTATTTTTCGTATAATTTAATGGATAAAATTGAAATTTTTCATTATCGAATGAATAACCTTTTCTAATTGTTTTAAAAATATTAAAAATCATTAAAATAAAACCTAAAAAGTAAATTATTCCACCTAAAAATCGTATTTTATAAAATGGAATGATGTATAAAACAGAATCTAAAAAATTTTTATAAGCTAAAGTTCCATCAGGATTAAATTTTTTCCACATCATAGATTGTAAAATAGATCCAAAATACATAGGAAATATGTATAAAATGATACCAATACAACCTAACCAAAAATGAACATTAGCCAATGATGTAGAATATAACTTTGTATTCCATATTTTTTGAGTTAACCAATATATGATTCCAAAAGCCATAAAACCATTCCATCCTAAAGTCCCTAAGTGAACATGTGCTATAACCCAATCTGTAAAATGTCCTATAGAATTTAAAGTTTTAGTCGCTAACATTGGTCCTTCAAAAGTCGCCATTCCATAACAAGTAATTCCTACTACAAAAAATTTCAAAATAGGATTAGTTTTCATTTTATCCCAAGCCCCTCTTAAAGTAAGCAATCCATTTAACATCCCTCCCCAAGAAGGAGCAATTAACATAATTGAAAAAATAGTTCCTAACATTTGAGCCCAATTAGGAAGAGAGGTGTACATTAAATGATGAGGGCCTGCCCAAATGTATATAAATATCAATGACCAAAAATGTATAATGGAAAGTTTGTAAGAAAAAATAGGTTGATGAGATGCTTTTGGAACAAAGTAATACATTAAACCCAATATAGGTGTAGTTAAAATAAAAGCAACGGCATTGTGCCCATACCACCATTGCATTAAAGCATCTTGTACTCCAGCATATATCGAATAACTTTTAAAAGATAAAAGAGATATAGGAAGTTCAAGATTATTAAATACATGTAACATCCCGACAGCTACCCATGTTCCTAATAAAAACCAAATACTTACATATAAATGTTGAATTTTTCTTTTTAAAATGCTTCCAATCATATTAACACCATAAATAATCCAAATAATCAGTATTCCTATATCTATAGGCCATTCATGTTCAGCATATTCCTTGCTAGTATTAATTCCCAATAAAAAAGTGATCCAAGTAGAAACGATAAATATTTGCCATCCCCAAAAATGAATCCAACTGAGGATATCACTAAAAATCCTTGTTTTTAACAAACGTTGTAAAGCATAATAATAACCCGTAAAAATAATATTCCCTACAAAAGCAAAAATAGCAGTACTAGTATGTAACATCCTCCATCTTCCAAAACCCATCATACCTTGAGAATCCTTGAGTCTATGACCAAAAAACAATTCAGGAACTTCAGGAAGAAATAATAATATAGCTACAAATAATCCAGCTAAAAATCCAACAAAAGCCCAAAATATTGTAGCATATAAAAAAGCTTTTACAATCCTGTTATTGTAATAATATGTTTTTAGTTTCATGAGAAAATTTAATTTTTTTCAATATCATCAATGAAAATTCTAATAGAAGAAGATTCATAATCATCAAATTGTCCGTAAAAAAGACTGATTAAAAAAAATATAAGAAAGAGAGCTCCTAAAGAAATACTAGACAATATCATAATAATTAATATATCCATAAAACTAAAATGTTAATTTTCGTGAAACAATCCAAGTAGATATAATAGAAAAAAAAATAACAGAAAAAGAACTTAAAGGCATTAAAATAGCAGCTATAAAAGGTTTTAAATTTCCGGTAGTTGCAAACAAAATTCCTATACTATTGTAAAATAAACTAATCATAAAATTGATAAATACTAATTTTGTAGATATTCTAGATATTTTCAAAAATAAAAAAATTTTATTCAAACAATTAGATTGTATAAAAGCGTCACAACTTGGAAAAAAACTACTTGGATTTTCTGATACAGCAATTCCTACTTCACTTTGATTTAATGCGGAACAATCATTGATCCCATCTCCAAACATAAGAATTTTTTCTCCTTTTTTTTGCAATTTTTTAACATAATTTAATTTGTCTTCTGGACTTTGATTGAAAAAAACTTTACTTGATTTTGGTAAAATTGATTCTAAGTATTTTTTTTCTAAATCATTATGATCTCCAGAAAGAATAAAAATTTTATATTCTTTTAAATTTTTGAACATTTTTTTTATTCCCTTTCGATAGTAATTTCTGAATACAAAATAACCTAAAAATTTATTATTTATAGAAACATAAACTGTTGTTTGATTGATTTCATTTTCATTAATTATTTGTCTTTTAATGCCTAAATACTTTGAAGAACCAATTTTAACTGGTATATTTTTTATAATACCTTCTAATCCTTTACCTATGATTTCTTTAAAATTTTTTAAAGGATAAAGATCTTTTATGTTTACAGATAATTCTAATAATATTTTTTGGCTTAAAGGATGACTTGAATTTCTTAGTAAAGAAGCTATAATTTTTTTTTCTTCATCTTTTATTTTCCCTATAAAATATATTTTTTCTTTATTTGGATCAGTTATAGTCCCAGTTTTATCAAAAATCAAGGTTTTCACTAAAGAAATTCTTTCCATTGTATAAATATCTTTGATATAAAAACCTTTTTTTGAAAAAAAACGTATGATATTTCCAAAAATGAGTGGAGTAGAAAGTACTAAAGAACAAGGACAAGTAATAATCAAAACGGAAAAAACTGTATGAAAAATTTTTAAAACATCTTTACTGAAAGACCAGTATATTCCAGTTAACAAAGTTATTATTAATATTATAGGAGTGAAATACTGACTAAATTTAGCAGATATGGAATTCAAATAAAATAATTTTTTTTGAAAAAGTTGATTAGATTTACTCTTATTCCATAACAAACTTAAATAACTATGATCTATATTTTTGATCACTTTAACAAGAATCGCTTCTCCTTTTTGTTTAGAACCAGCGTAAATTTTTTCTCCTATTTTTTTATTAATTAAATAAGACTCTCCTGTTATAAAACTATTATCTAGTATAGCATTTCCTTTCATTAATACAGAGTCAGCGGGAATAATTTCTTCATTTCTGATTAAAATTAAATCTCCTTTTTTTAAAGAAGAAAGTAAAATTTTCTCTTCTTTTTCATTATGTATTTTTGTAATTAGAATTGGATAAAAAGATTTATAATTTTTATCAAAAGATAAAATTTCATTATGAGTATGTATTTGAAATATTTTACTCAAAAGTAAAAACAATGAAAAACTAGAAAGACTATCAAAATATCCTGAACCTAAATCACAGAATATTTCATAACAACTCCATAAAAAAAGAACTAATATTCCAATAGAAATTGGAACATCCATATTTAAAATATGTTTTTTTAATCCTAATACAGCATATCTGATATGATCATAAAAAGAGAATATTACTACAGGTAAAGATAAAATCACCATTAAATAACGAAAAAAATTACGGTTTTCCACAAACCATAGATCTTCTTGTTGAGCACCTACATATTCTGGTATTGCTAAAAGCATAATATTTCCAAAACAGAAAAAAGAAATAGCCAATTTTCCTATTAATTTTCTATCAAATAAATTGGTATGATTTTTTCTTTTATCTATTGATTCACAATTAATAGATGGATGATATCCCATATTATGAAGCAATTTAGCTATATCACTTAATTTATATTCAATATTATTGAATGTAATCCAAACTTGTTTACTGGAAAAATCAACAATAGAATCATAAATGTATTTATGTGTTTGAGGTAATTTTTCTAAAATTAAAACACAAGAATTACAGTGAATAGCAGGAATTAAAAAACGAACTGTGGTAATATTTTTATGATTAAAATCAATTATTTGATCTGCAATCTTTTCATCATCAAGAAAATCAAAAATTTTCTTTCTTTTCATATTTTATTTCTTGATTATTTTGATTTTTGTATATATTTTTCGTATTCATTCAAAGACATTAATTTTCTGTATTCTTCGATATCTATAATTTTTATTCGTATAATCCATCCTTCATGATAAGAACTTTCGTTAATCAATTCTGGATGAGATAACAATTTTTTATTAATTTCAATAATAAAACCTGAAACAGGCATGAATAAATCTGAAACAGTTTTAACCGCTTCTATTGTTCCAAATGAATTATTTGATTTGATTTTTTTTCCTATTATTGAATTTTCAACATCTAAATAAACAATATCTCCTAACTCATTTTGGGCAAAGTGTGTAATCCCTATATAAGCTTCATTTTTTTCGTTCTGGATTCCTATCCACTCATGGTTTTTACTATATCTTAAATTACTAGGGTTCAGGTTCATATTAAAAAATTTTAATTCTAAGCATAATTAGATCATGTAACTTTTTTTTTTGAAAAAAATTTTATAAAAAAACGTATTTTATCATTAAATATTTTGAAAAAAAAATTCTGATTTTTCTGTTTTTGTATATAATTTAAATATTGGTTAATTCTCTTTTCCATGCTACAAGTAGCATTTTGATCAAATTTCCATAAATAGTATTTCTCAATCTGATCAATTAATAAATTCGCATAATTTAAGGATGTAGCATAACCTGCTTTTTTTAATTCCTCTGCCCAAGCTTGATAGTCATTTTTTTTAAGATCAAACAGTTTTGAGTAACGTGGTTGTTGTAAAAATTTAGAGTGATCATGAAAAGATTCCTCCACAGAATTATATTTTCGAAAACATTCTTTTGGAAGATCGTCATCATGATAATAAATGTCACCCATCCAATTTTTACCGCATTTAATTCCAAAATGATTATTTGTAGCTTTTGATAAAGAACTGTTTCCAACAGAAGATTCTAAAATACCTTGACCTAATTTAATACTAGCTGGAATTCCAAATTTTTCCATTTCTTCAATAGCAAAAACAGCATATTTCTTCACATATTCAATGACATTTTCTATTTCTTTTTTATTTTTTCCTTGTACTTTTTGTAAAAAGTAAAATGATGACATCAAAAATAATAATACAAAATAAAAAAATTTATTCATTTTATTAACTTTCGATAAATAAAATTACGTTTTTTACAGATATATTTTTATAATTTAAGTAAAAAGATTCCAAACGAAACCAGTTTTAATAAATATCCTATGAGGATTATGAGGATTAGAAATAAATTCTGTATCTATATTGTGAATATTAAAGTAAAATATAGTTCTATATATTTTAAAATTGAAAAAATAATCTAAAAAATAAGTTTTTGAAATTTTCCCTTCAATAGGAAGATACTCTTTTTCTAAAAAAAAACTTTGAAAATCAAAAGGATAAGAAATTTTTTTAGGATTACTAAAATAATGAAAAGAAAAACCTGTTTGTATAAATAAAGCTTGATTAAAATAATTATTTTTATAAAAAATTGTATTTTTAGATAAAAAATTTGGAATAGAAAAAATTAATGGATTATCATTACACTTGTGATAGAAAAAAATATTATTTAATTCAAATTTTGATATTTCATGTGTGGTTTGAATTTTAAATCCATATGAATAAATTTTTTTCATTGAAAAATGATTTAATCTAGATATAAAAATAGAATATTTATCTCCATGTTCAGAACTTAAAGAAAAATCTATTGTTTTTTTTTGATTGATATTTTGATCATTTTTGATGTTATCAATATTCAATCGAGTTAAAAACAAAAATTTTGAAAATAAAAAAGTATTTAACATAATATCAGTTTGATAATTAATGTTTTTATTTCCATTTCCGATAATCCATTTTCCATTTGAATAGAAATTCAAAACATTACTAATAGGATAATTTACTTTAGTTTGTATGGATAAATTATTGATATATTTATTTTTAAAATCATTTGCACTCAATAATTGATAATGTATTTTATCAAAAATAGATCCTACTTCTATATTTATTTTTTTTTGATTGAAAATTAAAAATAAACCATTTCTCAAATAAAAATGATTCATTGTTTTTTTTTCAAAATTATGAAATATATAAGAATCATAAAATGAATAGTTTATAAAATATTTTTCATATTCCACATAATTTTTTAAACATATCGATCTTTCTTTAAAAGAAAATATTTTTTGAATGAAATTTATATAAAATCTGCTATGAACTAATTTTTTATAATTAAAAAAAACATTTTTGTAATTCATTATATCCCATTTTGGGATTTTTTCTTTTTCTTTTGTTTCAAATTTTTGATAAATATAATGTCCCCACAATTTATAATTATCATGATCTTGATAATTCAAGGTAGTTAATATTAAATCTTTACTTTTTTTTATTTTATTTTTTAAATTAGAATTTCTATATTCTATAGAATAGTTAATTTTTTCATTAAAATTTTTAGAAAAAAAAGCACTTAATATTTTTTCTCCATTAAAAGAATTATTTATATAAAAAATTTCTGAAATAGGAGTTTTTACATCATAATATTGAATTTTTTCTCGATAAAAAAAAGGATCTTGAAAAAAAAAGATATTTTTTTGCATATTTTGATTAAAATTTCCTTTCATAAATTTTTCATCTCTAATAATAAGAAAGTCTTTTCCATTTCTGGAAAAAAAACTTATATCATCATTTTTTAAAAAATTTTGAGAATAATATTTTTTTATAGAAAAAGATTTTTCTAAAAAAGTTTTTTTTATATTCATTTCTTCTGTCCAATATTTATAATCTTGAAAAGTAGGATGATAAAATTTATCATTTTCTTTTTCGTCAATATGCATTTGATTTATTTTTTTTTCATCTATACTGTTACAGATGCATGTATAGATGCATGAATTATAGATAAAAAAAATAAAGAAAGTAAAAATAAATATTTTCATATAATCGAATTATGCACTATTTATTAAAATAAATAGAAAAAAATTTATTTATATTTGCATGATGTAAATGTCATTTCTCAAGTAGTAAATGGTATTCTTCAATTAAAGTATTGTGTTGACAATATTTTTGAGGCTTGTCTTTGTGACGGCCTTTTTTTATAATGTCAAAATACCATAAATCATGTTCAAATTTAATTTTAGAACTATTCAGAAAAAAATTTTAGCTGATAGTACTACACCAATAGAATTATATTTAAAATTAAGAGATGTTTTTCCTAATCCGTTATTATTAGAATCTTCTGATTATCAATTTTCAAAAAAAAATTTCTCTATTCTTTGTCTTAATCCTATTTCTGAACTTATTTTAGATAAAAATGTATTGAGAATATCATATCCTAACAGTGTTCACAAACACATTTTTATAAATGAAAAATTAGATATAAAAATTTTAATTGAGGATTTTTTTTCAAAATTTGAAAATAAAAATATAACTATTGATTATTCAGGATTATATGGATATATATCTTATGATAGCATTCAACATTTTGAAAATATTCAATTTAATTCTACAATTAAAGAAATATATAATCTTCCACAAATACGGTTCGGTTTTTATAAAAATTTAATCGTATTTCATCATTTTCATCATGAAATCTATTTAATAGAACATCAATTCCATGATTTTGAAAAAAAAACTTATATCAATCAATTAATTGAATTAATCAAAAAGAAAAATTTTACATCTTTCTCATTTAAATCTGTTGGAAATCGTCATTCAAATGTAACAGATATGGAGTATAAAAAAATGGTATCTTTAGGAATCAAAGCCTGTTTACGTGGAGATGTTTTTCAAATTGTGTTATCTCGTCAGTTTCAACAAAAGTTTAAAGGAGATGAATTTAATGTATATCGTGCTTTACGATTTATAAATCCTTCTCCGTATCTCTTTTATTTTGATTATGGAAATTATAAATTGTTTGGATCTTCTCCAGAATCACAACTTATTATTCATAATCAAATAGCTTATATTAATCCGATAGCAGGAACAATACGAAGATCAGGAAATAAAGAACAGGATAAAAAACTTTCAGAAACCCTAGAAAATGATCCGAAAGAAAATGCAGAACATGTTATGTTAGTAGATTTAGCAAGAAATGATCTTAGTAAAAATTCTTATAATGTAAAAGTAGAAGAATTTAAAGAAATTCAAATTTTTTCTCATGTATTACACATGGTGTCTAAAGTGTCTGGAAAAATAGAAAAGAATATATCAATTATAAAAGTATTTGGAGATTCTTTTCCTGCAGGAACTCTTTCTGGTGCACCTAAGTATAAAGCTATGGAATTAATCGATCAAATTGAAAATCAAAATAGAGGAGTATATGGAGGAGCAATTGGTTTTTTTGGATTAAATAATTCTTGTATTAACACGGCGATAATTATTCGTTCTTTTGTAAGTAAAAATAATATCCTATTTTTTCAAGCTGGCGCAGGTATTGTATCCAATTCTAAAGAAGAAAAAGAATTGGAAGAAGTAAATAACAAACTTATGGCCTTATTGAAGTCTATCGAATTAGCTAAAAACATATGAAAGTATTATGAAAAAAAAAATACTGATTTTGGATAATTATGATTCCTTTACTTATAATCTTGTTCATGCTGTCAAAAAATCGACAAAAAATTCTATACAAGTATCTAGAAATAATGAGATTCAACTTTCAGATATAGAAAAATATAATAAAATTATTCTTTCTCCAGGACCTGGAATTCCTGATGAAGCACATATTTTAAAATCTTTAGTGAAAACTTTTGCATCTACTAAAAGTATTTTTGGAGTTTGTTTAGGACAGCAAGCAATAGGAGAAGTATTTGGAGCTACTCTTATCAATACAAAAAAAGTTTATCATGGAATATCTAGTTTGATTCAAATAGTAGATCCAAAAGAAATTTTATTTCAAAAATTACCTAAAAAAATTAAAGTTGGACGTTATCATTCTTGGATTATATCTCAAAAAAATTTTCCTGACGAACTTCAGATCACAGCTATTGGAAATAAAGGAGAAATTATGGCATTACGTCATAAATTTTACGATGTACGTGGGGTCCAATTTCATCCAGAATCTATTTTAACTCCATATGGAGAAAAAATTATAGATAATTGGTTGAATTTAAGTTAAATTATGAAACAAATACTAAAAAATCTTTTTTTAGAAAAAACACTGAAAAAACAAGAAGCAAAGAATCTATTTTTAGAATTATCAAAAGGAAAAATGAGTCCAACACAAATTATAGCTATAATCACTATATATAATATGAGATCTCCTACTTTAGAAGAAATAATAGGATTTAAACAAGCTATAATGGAACTATCCATAAAAGTTAATCTTACAGAATTTAATGCAATTGACATTGTAGGAACAGGCGGGGATGAAAAAAATACTTTTAATATTTCTACTTTAGCATGTTTTATTGTAGCAGGAGCAGGAGAAAAAGTAATAAAACATGGCAGTTTTAGTTCTTCTTCTATTACTGGTTCTTCAAATATATTAAGAGGATTGGGATATCATTTTACTAACAAAGAAGAAAATTTAAAAAACCAATTAGATAAAGTAGGAATTTGTTATTTACATGCTCCGATATTTCACCCTATATTAGGGACTATATCTGTAGTCAGAAAAGAATTAGGAGTCAGAACTATTTTTAATACGCTTGGTCCATTATTAAATCCAGGAAAACCAAAAAATCAATTATTAGGTGTCAATAATTTAGAATTAGCAAGAATATATTATTATATGTACCAAAATACAAATAAAAATTATGCTATTGTTCATAGTTTAGATGGATATGATGAAATCACACTTACTAGTGGATTCAAATGTTATACGCAAAAAGGTGAACAATTTTATTCTATAGAAGAATTAGAAATGGGAAAGAAAAAAATTATAATTAATCCAAAAGAATTAAAAGGAGGAAAAAATACAGAAGAAAATATCCGTATATTTATCAATGTTTTATCTGGAGAGGGGACTTTCTCTCAAAATGAAGTTGTTTTAACAAACGCTACATTTGCATTAAGTTTATTAAATCAAGATAGTCTTGAAAATAATTATGATAAAGCAAAACGTTCACTAAAAAGTGGAAAAGCAAAGAATATTCTAAAAAAATTATTAAGCTTATGAATATTCTTGACCAAATTATATCTATAAAAAGAAAAGAGGTCTATAACAAGAAAATTGTATCTCCTATAAAAAAATTAGAATCTAGTTCTTTTTTTCAAGAAAAAACTTTTTCTCTGGTAAAAAATATAAATCAAAGTCATACGGGTATCATTGCAGAATTTAAATGTAAATCTCCATCTAAAGGAATTATTAATAATACAATATTTGTAGAAAAAGTAGTTAAGGATTATGAATTATCAGGAGTTAGTGGAATATCTATTCTTACAGATGAACACTTTTTCTCTGGAAAAAACGAAGATTTAAAAAAATCACGTTCTATAGTTTCTATTCCTATATTAAGAAAAGATTTTATTATCGATGAATACCAAATTATAGAATCTAAATCTATCGGAGCTGATATTATTTTATTAATAGCGGGAATTCTTTCTAAAAATCAGATATTTAATTTTTATCAACTTTCAAAAAGTATTGGTTTAGAAGTTTTGATTGAAATTCATAATGAATTTGAAATAGATAAGATAACAGATAATTTTGATATTATAGGAATTAATAACAGAAATTTGCAAACTTTTATTGTAGATTATAATAATTGTTTCAAATTATCTTCAAAAATCCCTAATGATTATGTGAAGATTGCAGAAAGTGGAATCAATAACGTGAATCATATATTAGAATTAAAAAAACAAGGATTCAAAGGTTTTTTAATTGGAGAATATTTTATGAAAGAAAAAGATCCTGGAAAAACCTGTAAGAACCTTATAGATTCCTTGGAAGGGAAGGAAAAAATATGATATGAGATCTATAAAAATGAAAATATGCGGAATAAAATTCAAAATACAAAAAATATCTGATTTGTTACCTGATTTTATAGGTTTTATATTTTATCCTCATTCTCCAAGGTTTGTAGGTTTCAATTTTATTATGCCAAAATTTAAACAAAAAATATTAAAAGTAGGTGTTTTTGTGAATGAATCAGAAGAAAATATATTGAAAATAGTAAAGAAACATAAATTAGATATTGTTCAATTACATGGGACAGAAAGTCCTTCTTATTGTGAAAAATTATTTCAAAAAGGGTTAAAATTAATTAAAAGTTTTAGGATAGATAATCTATTTTCTTTTAATCAAGAAACTATAGATTATATTCCTTTTTGTACTTATTTTTTATTTGATAGTCATACAATTCATTATGGAGGAAGTGGGAAAAAATTTTGCTGGAAAAAACTTGATGAATACACTTTTCATGTTCCATTTTTCTTAAGTGGAGGTATTGGAATGGAAGATTTTGATCAAATCAAAAATTTTTTTCATCCTAAAATGTTTGGAATAGATGTTAATAGTAGATTTGAAATTTTTCCAGGAAAAAAGAACAGTATCAAGTTAAATATATTTATGAAAAAAATAAGAAGTTTATGAAATTTTTTGTAGATAAAAATGGATATTATGGAGAATTTGGAGGGGCTTTTATACCTGAAATGTTATATCATCATATAAAAGAATTACAATGTAAATACAAAAAACTGATTACAAGCTATGAATATCAAAAAATGTATAAAGAATTATTAAAAAATTATGTAGGGAGACCTTCTCCTTTATTTTTTAGTAAAAAGTATTCTAATCAATACAATGCTAAAATTTATCTTAAAAGAGAAGATTTAAATCATACAGGATCTCATAAAATAAATAATGCTATAGGTCAAGCTTTATTAGCTAGAAAATTGGGAAAAAAAAGGATAGTTGCAGAAACAGGGGCTGGACAACATGGAGTAGCGACTGCTACTATTTGTGCATTAATGGATTTAAAATGCATAATTTTTATGGGAGAAATAGATATGCAACGTCAATATAGTAACGTCATCAGAATGAAATCTCTTGGAGCTGAAGTTAGTCCAGTTTATAGTGGAAGTAAAACGTTAAAAGATGCTGTCAATGAAGCTATTCGTTATTGGATCAATCATCCAGAAAGTTATTATTTAATAGGTTCCACAGTAGGTCCTCATCCTTATCCTCAAATGGTAGCAGATATTCAATCTATTATTAGTGAAGAAATTAAAATACAATTAAAAGAGGTAGAAGGATTTTCTTTTCCTAATTATGTAGTGTCCTGTATAGGAGGAGGAAGCAATGCTGCAGGATCATTTTATCATTTTCTTGACAACGATTCTGTATATCTAATCGCTGTAGAAGCAGCTGGATTAGGTATTGAAACAAAAAAAACAGCTGCTTCTATTCACTGTGGATCTAAAGGAATATTACATGGAAGTATGACATTGATTTTACAAGACCAATATGGTCAAGTTCTTCCTACTCATTCTATATCTCCTGGTCTAGATTATCCAGGAATTGGACCTATGTTTGCCAATCTATTTGTAAAAGAACGTGTAAAATTTTTATTTTCTACAGATGAGGAAGCTTTACAGGCAGGATATGAGTTAACTCAATCAGAAGGTATAATTCCTTCTTTAGAAAGTGCACATGCATTAGCTGCATTAAAAAAAATACCTATTCAAAAAAAAGATGTAGTAATTGTGACATTATCTGGAAGAGGGGATAAAGATATTAATATTTACGATAAATATTTTGTTAAATTATTAAAAAATAATGAATCAAATTCATAATTTATTTAAAAATAAAAATAAAAGTATATTATGCATTTATTTTACAGCAGGATTTCCTTATATTAACAGTACAATGGAAATTGTAAAAATTTTGCAAAATCTTTCTGTTGATTTAATTGAAATAGGAATCCCTTATTCTGATCCTTTAGCAGATGGAATAATTATACAAAATAGTAATCAAATTTCGTTGAATAATGGAATGAATATTTCTTTATTATTTGATCAAATAGAAAAATTTAAAAATGAAATAAAAATTCCTATTATTCTTATGGGATATTATAATCAATTTTATCAATTTGGACAAAAGAAATTTTTAAAAAGATGTAAAGAATCAGGTGTTTCCGGACTAATTTTACCTGATCTTCCTATTGATATTTATTTGAATAAATATCAAAACATATTTCATAAATATTCTTTGTCTATGATATTTTTGATCACTCCAAAAACTCATTCATCTAGAATACTGATGTTAAGTAAAATTAGTGATGGTTTTTTATATATAGTTTCTTCTGTTTCTACTACAGGTAGTATGAATTTTTTTGGACAGGAACAAATATCGTTTTTCGAACGTATTAAAGAATTATCTATTGATACTCCAAAATTAATTGGATTTGGCATAAAAGATAAAAAAACTTTTGATTTATCATGTCAGTATGCTAATGGAGGAATCATTGGAAGTTCTTTTATTCAATCATTATCATTAGATAAAAATAAATTAGATCAAAGTGTAACAAAATATATAAAATCTATTAGATAGTTTTTTTACGATTTCCGAAAATCATAGTACCTAATCGAACAATTGTTGTTCCATATTTTATAGCTATATTATAATCTCTGCTCATTCCCATAGAAAGAATATAATGTCCATATTTATTTTTATACTCATTATATATTTTACGTAAATATGAGAATTCATCATGTACTTTTGTTAATTTTTCTTGAAAAGAGGCCATTCCCATTATCCCTATGATTTTTACATTTTTCATTTTTTTATAAGTTTCATTTTCCAATATTTTAGAAGCTTCTTGATAAGTGATTCCTGATTTATTTTTATCATCACAAATTTTTATCTGTAAAAGACAGTTTATGATTTTCTGATATTTTAATGCAATTTTATTGATTATATCAATTTGTTTTATATTTTGAACACTATGAATTAAATGAATAAAAGGTATTATATATTTTAATTTGTTACTTTGAATTCTTCCAATCATATGCCATCGAATGTCTTTCGGCAATTTTTTATATTTTTCTACCATTTCTTGAATATAATTTTCACCAAAATCTCTATGCCCTACTCTATACAATTTCTCTATATTAGAAAAATTTTGATTTTTAGAAACTACTAATATTTGTGTATTCTTTGGTATTAGTTTTTTTATGTCAAAAAATTTATTTTCTATTATGTGATTCATCATCATACTTACGAAAATTTTTTTTCGAATTTTTTCATAATCTCAATGAGAAATTGAACACTTTCTAATGGAAGTGCATTATATATACTCGCACGATATCCCCCTAGATATCTATGCCCATCTAATCCTACAATATTCTCTTTTTTACATATTTTATTAAATTCTTTTTCTAATTCTAAGTTTTTTTCTTTTAAAAAAAAAGAAACATTCATATTAGAACGATTTTCTTTATGTATTTTATTTTCAAATAAATGATTTTTATCTATTTCATCATATAATAGTTTAGCTTTATACTGATTTTGTTCTTCTAAAATAGAAAGGCCTCCTTGATTTTCTATCCATTCTAAAGTCAACATAGAAGTATAAATAGAAAAAACATTTGGAGTGTTTAAAATACTATTGTTTTGTATATGAATTTTATAATCCATATAAGAAGGAATAGTTTTTTTGAACTTTCCCAAAATATCCTTTTTTACTATAACAATGGTCATTCCTGCAGAACTTATATTTTTTTGTGCAGAAGCATAAATTAAACTGAATTGACTAAAATCTAATTTTCTACTCAAAATATCGGAAGACATATCACAAACGACTGGAGTAGATGTTTGAGGAAAAATTTTCATTTGTGTTCCAATGATTGTATTATTAGATGTACAATGAAAATAATCCATATCACATGGAATATGGTAATTTTTTGAAATATATGTATAATTTTTATTTTTACCGGAAAATAACACTATTACTTCTCCAAACTTTTTGGCTTCCTTAATCGCGTTATGAGCCCAAAACCCTGTATCTAAATAAGCGGCTTTTTGATTCATTAAATTATATGGAACCATTGAAAATTGTAATGTAGCACCTCCTTGAAGAAACAAGATAGCATAATCATCATTTAAATTCATAATACGTTTAACTAAAAGAGTAGTTTTTTCAATTATTTCTAAAAAATCTATACTTCTATGAGAAATCTCAAGCAACGATAATCCGGAATCATTAAAATTTATTACAGATTGAGCTGATTTTTTAAGAACTTCTTTTGGTAAAACAGAAGGCCCTGCATTGAAATTATGTACTTTCATAAATAGAACAACTAATTCTTTTCAAAATTAAAAAAAAATACTATGATATTGATATCTTGAAAAGAAACAGATAATAACTCAACTATATTTGTATTCCTAATATTTTTTTTGTTTTTTCTGTCACTTTGAATCTATTATCTAAACAATTTTTTATGATTAAAATAATATATCCGTTTCCATTAATTAACAACCACGTATTTTCTTTTTCTAAAAGAGAAAATTTTTTATCCTTATAATATTTACTTAATTTTTTTCTTCCTTTTCCTTTCATGTTAAAAGGATAAAAAAAATCTCCTTTTCTCCATGTTCTTAATAATAATGGAAATTGAATTTTTTTAAAATCTATAAGAAATAGATCTTTTTTATTTTTTTTTTCTGGATTGTAAAAAAATTTCATATTAATAGGAAATGATATTTGATTGGCTACTTTTAAATCCGTTATCATATAAGTTTTTTTTTTATTTTCTAATAATAATTGATGAGAAATTAAAATCCAATCATTTCTATTTTTAATGATACGATAGTTTTTGGATATAAGTTGTTTACCTGATTGTGCATCAATAAGATTTTCCATACTTTTAATATCATTAAATCCATATGGAGAAAATAATTTAAATAAATAAAAAGACAGAGGTTGTAAATTTTTAAAATTTTTACATTTTATTTTCCAAAAAAATGGATCATATTTTTTTTCTATTGTAAGTTCTTTACGAACTTCTTCTATTTTTTTTTCTATTAAAAAATTTTCATCATAAAGATGATTAATAGTTTTTTGTAATCCATTATGAATAGAAAACGAATAAAATGTATCAAAAGTAGATAAAATTGAACGAATTTTATTTCTTAAATATTTCATTTCTTGATTACTACTGTCAGACCTCCATTTAATATTTTTTATTTTTGCATAATGTAAAATTTCTTTTTTAGTAAAATTAGAAAGAGGTCGAATAAATTTTTCATTTTTTTTAGGTATTCCTAACAATCCTTTGATCCCTGTCCCCCTAAAAGCATTTAGAAAAAAAGTTTCTATAGAATCATCAAAATGATGCCCTAATACTATATATTCATATGAATTTATTTTTACCAATTTTTTAAACCAATCATATCTTAGCTTTCTAGCGGACATTTGTATGGATAATTTATGTTTTTTAGAAAAATATAAAGTATCAAATTTTTTGACATGACATACTATATTTTTTTGAACACAAAAATTTTTTATAAAAATTTCGTCCTCATTGGATTCTTTATTTCTTAATGAAAAATTACAATGTGCTACTTCTGGTTCAATTTCAGGAATATCAAGTAGTAAATTAATAAGAACCATACTATCTAATCCACCGCTTACAGCTACACATACTTTTTTTCTTTTTTTATTTTTAATTAAATTAGAGAAAAAATATTTTTTAATTTTATCTAAAAAAAAATGATGATATAATTTTATTTTCATAAATAATTATTAAATAGATTTCATGATTTCTTGAACTATATCATTTTTTGATTTTTTGTATACATTTATTTTGTTTAAAGATTTTTCATAAAAATATGCTCTTTTAAATAAATGTTTGATGATAAATTGAAATAATTCATTTTTAGATAGATGAGATATTAAAGGTCTCGTTTTTTTTTCTGTAAATAGTCTTCTAAATAAAGTGTAACTTTCAGTTTTTAAATAGAATGTATTTGAATATTTATTTAACAAATAAATGTTTTTGTAAAAACAAGGAGTTCCTCCTCCAACTGATAAAACATATTTATTTTTTTTTTTCAAAAATTTTTTTAACATAAAATGTTCTTTTTTTCTAAAAAAAAATTCTCCCTTTTTCTTAAAAATGTTACAAATAGAATCATTTTTTTTTTCAACAAGAATGGAATCCAAATCATAAAATTCTAAATTTAACTTTTTAGATAGCATTTTTCCTATAGTTGTTTTTCCACTTCCCATATATCCAATTAAACTGATTTTCATAAATCAAAATTATAGTATATTTGTTCAAATTCATAACAACTATTATATTAGACCTGGTAGCTCAGCTGGTAGAGCATTACACTTTTAATGTAAGGGTCCTGGGTTCGAATCCCAGTCAGGTCATTTCGTTTCTTTATATGGTGAAAATTTCCAATGCAACCGGACAATGATCAGAATACTGAATTTCAGGCATAAGATAAGCATTTTTGATCTCTTTTTTTAATGAATTACTTACCATTGCATAATCAATTCTCCATCCCTTATTATTTTTTTTAGCATTATAACGATAATTCCACCAGCTATAATGATGAGGTTCTTTCACTAAACTTCTAAAACTATCTATAAATCCTAAATTGATAAAATGAGTCATCCATTTTCTTTCTTGAGGTAAAAAACCTGACAATTTTTGATTTCGAATAGGATCGTATATATCTATTTCATGATGACAAATATTATAATCTCCACAAATGATGAGATTGTTTAATTTTTTTTTTATTTTTTTGATATGTAAAAAAAATTTTTTCATAAAAAAAAATTTAAAATTCAATCTTTTCATCATATTATTTCCTGAAGGAATATAAAGACTAATTACTGACATATTTTTTAGATCTATACGTAATACTCTTCCTTCTTCATCAACAGAATTTAATCCTATTCCATATTCTACATGAATCGGTTTTTTTTTACATAAAATAGCTACGCCACTATATCCTTTTTTTTTTGCAGGGAACCAGTAATGATTATAACCCAAACAATCAAAAATACTTGTATTTATTTGTTCTGGAAAAGCTTTTATTTCCTGTAAACATAAAATATCTGGTTTATTTTTTTTAATCCAATCAGATAATCCTTTACGAATTCCAGATCGAATTCCATTTATATTATAACTGATGATTTTCATTCTTTTCAAATTTTTAAAAGTAATTAATAAAATATTCAAAATAGTTTTTATATTTGCTGTTATGCGTTATGCATTAAAATGAATATTAATTTTTGATTCACTAAAATTTAAAAAGCTTACAACAGTAAGCTTTTATTATTTTTTCCTGTGTTGGATTATGGATAAACTGAAAATAGCTATTCAAAAATCGGGCCGTCTTTATGACGATTCTATAAAATTACTGAAAGATTGCAGCATTGAAGTTAATATTGGAATAGATAAATTAAAAACAACAGCTCTTAATTTCCCATTAGAAGTACTTTTCCTTAGAGATGATGATATTCCTCAATATTTAGAAGATGGAGTAGCTGATATAGGAATTGTAGGAAAAAATGTTCTTCTAGAAAAAAGAAAAAGAATAATAATTAAAGAAACTTTAGGATTTGGAAAATGCAGACTTTCTATAGCAGTTCCTAAGTCTTTATATTACAACAAAATCAATGATCTAGATGGAAAACGTATTGCAACAAGTTATCCTTTTTTAGTTAAGGAATTTTTTAAAAAAAGATATATAAATGCAGAAATTCATGAAATATCTGGAGCAGTTGAAATTGCTCCTGGAATAGGATTAGCGGATTGTATTTGTGATTTAGTGAGTAGTGGATCTACACTTTTTATGAATGGATTAAAAGAAGTCGAAACTGTTCTTCAATCTGAAGCTGTATTAGCTTCACATCTAAATTTAGGTTCTCCACAAAATATTATTATGGAAAAATTATTATTCCGAATTAGAGCTGTAAAAAAAGCCAAAAATAATAAATATATTCTATTAAACGTTCCAAATGAAAAATTAGAAAAAATCATATCTTATCTTCCGGGAATTAAAAGTCCAGTTATTCTCCCTCTAGCAAATTCAGAATGTAGTTCTGTACATTCTGTGGTCAATGAAAACGATTTTTGGGGAATAATAGAAAACTTAAAAGCGCTTGGAGCTCAAGATATATTAGTACTTCCCATAGAAAAAATTATACTATAAAAATATGGACATGATTCAAGTATATACTCATCCTACATATGAAACATGGAAATCTATTTCGAATAGAAATTATCAAGATATTTCTAAATTAAAGAATTTAGTAATTCCTATTATTGAAAACGTGAAAAATTATGGAGATGTAGCTTTAAAAGCTTATACAAGAAAGTATGATCATACAGACGTCCAATCTATTCAAGTGACAAAAGAAGATTTTGATCAAGCTGATATCAAAATTTCAAATTGTTTAAAAAAATCTATTGAAATTGCATATCATAATATTAAGCATTTTCATCAAGAACAAATACATGAGGAGCCTATAATAGAGATATCAAAAGGAGTTTCTTGTTGGAGAAAAATTACTCCAATCGAAAAAATTGGTTTTTATGTACCAGGAGGATCTGCACCTTTATTATCTACTGTCCTAATGTTAGGAATTCCTGGGAAATTATCAGGATGCAAAAATATTATTTTATGTACTCCGCCAAATAAAAATGGAGAAATTCATCCGTCTATTTTATATGCAGCTAAATATGTAGGAATTTCACAAATCTATAAAGTAGGAGGAGCTCAAGCTATTGCTGCTATGGCTTATGGAACAGAAAGTATTCCTTCTGTATATAAAATATTTGGGCCAGGGAATTCTTATGTAACGATAGCTAAACAGATTGTATCTCAAAAAGGAATGGTATCTATAGATATGCCGGCTGGTCCTTCAGAAGTGGCAATTATGGCTGATAATAATGCTACCCCTAAATATGTTGCAGCTGATTTATTATCCCAATCTGAACATGATCCAGAAAGTTATATTATTGTAGTTACTACAAATAATCAATCTTGGATCAAAGAAGTGAAAAACGAATTAAAAAAACAATTTTTAGATATTTATAATAAAAAAAATATTGTTGAAAAATCTTTGAGAAAAAGTAAAATTGTCGTTTTTTCTTCTTTAAATGAATGTTTAAATTTAATTAATAAAATAGCTCCAGAACATTTGATTATTAATTGTAAAAATGCTTCTTATTGGGGGGATAAAGTAATTAATGCTGGATCTGTTTTTTTAGGAAATTATTCTCCAGTCAGTGCAGGAGATTATGCTTCTGGAACGAATCATGTCCTTCCTACATATGGATATGCTAAATTTTACAGTGGAGTATCTATAGATAGTTTTGTAAAAAAGATTACTTTTCAAAAAATATCTAAAAAAGGATTGAAAAGTTTATCAAAATGTATCAGTATTTTATCTTCTGAGGAAGGACTACTAGCACATAAAAAATCTATCAATATTCGATTAAAAAATGAGTTTTAAATGTATATGCATGAATAAGTTTAATTTGAATTCTCTAATCAGAGATAATATTTTAAATCTGGACCCTTATATTTCTGCTAGAATAGAACATAATCAAGAAAAAAACTATATTTTTTTAGATGCTAATGAAAATTCTTTTGGTTCCCCTTTATCTTTTTTTAATTCTTATAATAGATATCCGGATCCTTTGCAAAAAAAATTGAAAAAAAAAATATCCGAATTTAAAAATATTTCTTCATCTCAAATATTTATTGGAAATGGAAGTGACGAAATTATTGATTTAGTTTATCGTATTTTTTCTCAACCAGGAATAGATCATGCTATTATTTTTCCCCCTACTTATGGGATGTATGAAGTATGTGGAAAAATTCATGGAGTGGATATAAAAAAAATTTTTCTAAAAGAAGAAAATTATCAATTAAATTTGGATGAAATAGAAAAAAATATAAATCCACATAGTAAAATTATTTTTATTTGTTCTCCAAATAATCCTACTGGAAATGATATCAAAAGAGAAGATATTGAAATTATAATAAAAAAATTTACAGGTATTGTCGTTTTAGATGAAGCATATATAGATTTTTCAAATCAAAAATCTTTTTCTGTAGAAATTGATAAATATCCGAATTTAATTGTTCTACAAACACTGTCTAAATCTTGGGGATTAGCAGGATTAAGAATAGGAATCGCTATTACATCTCAATCGATTATTCAATGGATGAACAAAGTAAAATATCCATATAATATTAGTCTCATTTCTCAAAAAATAGCTATCCAAGCATTGGATAATAGAGATTTATTTTTTTTTCATTTAAAAAATATTATTGCGGAAAAGGAATATATGCAAAAATCTTTAAATCAAATTCCTATCATAGAAAAAGTATATCCTAGTTCTGCTAATTTTTTATTAGCAAAAATAAATTTTTCATCTAAAAATCTTTATCAATATTTAATGAAAAAAAAAATAGTTGTTAGAGATCGTTCAAAAATTATTTTATGTAATAATTGTTTAAGAATTACAGTAGGAACTCATGAAGAAAATGAGTATTTAATAGATCAGATTCAAAAATACTCTAAAATAAAAATGTAATGAAAAAAATATTGTTTCTAGATAGAGATGGGACTCTCATACGAGAAAACCCACCTACTTATCAAATTGATTCTATTGATAAAATCAATTTTTATCCAAAAGTTATATTTTTCTTGTCAAAAATTGTTCAAGAATTGGATTACGATTTGGTTATGATCACTAATCAAGATGGGTTAGGAACAGATCAATTTCCTGATCATATTTTTTGGCCTATACATAATCATATCTTAAATGTTTTAAAAAATGAAGGTATTAATTTTCTTTCTGTACATATAGATAAAACTTTTCCAGAAGAAAAGTCTCCAAATAGAAAACCTGGAGTAGGAATGTTAAAAAATTATTTAAAATCTGATTGTTACAATATTTCTAAATCTTTTGTAATTGGAGATAGATTAACAGATATTTTGTTGGCTAAAAATTTAGGATGTCAATCCATATGGATTAAAGATAATCATCATCATAATCATAAAAATTTGACACAAAAAGAAAAAAATTATTATTCAAGTATAGATGAAAAAGATCTCAAAAAAACAATATCCTTCACAACTGATAGCTGGGAAAATATTTATGAATATCTATCATCAGTTTCAACTAAAAAATTGACTCATCAACGAAATACATTAGAAACAAATGTTCAAATTACTATTTCTCTTTATGGAAAAGGAAGAGCCTATATTCAAACAGGACTTAGATTTTTTGATCATCTGTTGCAACAAATAGCATTTCATAGTTCTATAGATTTAAATATTCAAACAAAAGGAGATCTTGATGTAGATGACCATCATACTATAGAAGATACTGGTATTACTTTAGGTGAAATTTTTTATCGGGCTTTAGGAAACAAAAAAGGAATAGAACGTTATGGATTCTATTCTCTTCCTATGGATGATAGTCTATCTACAATTGCATTAGATATTGGAGGAAGAAGTCAATTATTTTGGAAAGCAAAATTTTTCAGGGAAAGAATAGGAAAAATTTCCACTGAAATGTTTATCCATTTTTTTAAATCTTTTTCCGCATCAGCCAAATGTAATTTACATATTTATGCTACAGGAAAAAATGATCATCATAAAATAGAATCTATTTTTAAATGTTTTGGAAGAGCTATTAAAATGGCAATACAAAAGAATTCTTATAATCAAATACCTAGTACAAAAGGTATATTGTAAATATCTTATAATAATGAATATGAAAACGATTATCATAAAATATCCTGCAGGAAATGTTCAATCAGTTCTTTTTTCTTTAGAAAGGATAGGAGTACAAGCTACAGTTACAGATTCTAAAGAATCCATTCAAAATGCAGAAAAAATTATTTTACCTGGGGTTGGAGAAGCTAATTTTGCAATGAAATATTTAAAAGAAAAAAAATTGAATTTACTTTTATCAGAATTAAAACAACCTATATTGGGTATCTGTTTAGGTATGCAACTACTTTGTAAACATTCAGAAGAAAGCAATACTACATGTTTGGGAGTTTTTGATTTATTAGTAAAAAAATTTCAATCTTGTGATAAGAATGATAAGATTCCTCAAATAGGTTGGAATACAATTAATAAGTTGAAAGGTCCTTTATTTGAAAATGTACCAAATGGTAGTTATCAATATTTTGTTCATAGTTATTATGTTCCTTTAGGAAAATATACCATAGCAAAAACAGAATATATACTAAATTATAGTGCGGCCTTACAAAAAAATAATTTTTATGCAGTCCAATTTCATCCTGAAAAATCTTCTTATGTAGGACATAAAATATTGGAAAATTTTATTCGATTATAAATTTATGAAAATGGATATTATAGTAGCTATAGATTTAATTGATGGAAAATGTGTTCGATTAATACAAGGTGATTTTAAAAGAAAAAAAATTTACAATAAAGATCCATTAGAGGTTGCTTTTTTATTGGAAGATCATGGAATATCTAGACTTCATTTAGTTGATTTGGACGGAGCGAAAAAAGGAAAAGTTGTTCATTGGAAAATATTGGAAAAAATAGCGAAACACACACATTTAATTATAGATTTTGGAGGAGGTCTTCATTCTGAAGAGGATATCCGTCTTGTATTTGAAAATGGAGGTCATATGGCAACTGTCGGTAGCATTGCTGTGAAAAAACCTTTTCTTTTAAAAAAATGGATTGATATTTATGGGGGAGACAAAATTTTATTAGGAGTAGATGTGAAAAATAATAAAATAGCGACCAATGGATGGACTAAATTTATTGATTTTCCACTTTTTGATTTTTTAGAAGAAAAAAGCAATCATGGAATTCAAAAAATTTTTTGTACAGATATATCTAAAGATGGAGTTTTATCAGGTCCTTCTTTTTTTTTATATAAGAAAATTATTGAAAAATTTCCAAATATTAAATTGATAGCAAGTGGAGGAATTAGTAATATAAATGATATAGATCAATTATTTGAATTAGGTTGTAGTGGAGTTATTGTTGGAAAAGCTATATATGAAAATAAAATATCATTATCACATCTTAAAAATTGGACAAAAAAGAGAAATAATAACAATCAAATATGTTAGTTAAACGGATCATTCCTTGTTTAGATATAAAAAACGGAAGGACAGTAAAGGGAGTAAATTTTAAACATTTAAAAGATGCTGGAGATCCAGTAGAATTGGGATTTTGGTATACCAAGCAAGGAGCAGATGAATTAATATTTCTGGATATTACAGCAACAAATGAAAGACGTAAAACATTAATTGACTTAGTAAAAGATATTTCACGTCATATTAATATTCCTTTTACAGTTGGTGGAGGAATTCAGGAAGAAAAAGATGTTGAAGATTTGTTAAATGCGGGAGCAGATAAAATTTCTATAAATACAGCTGCTTTTAAAAATCCAGATCTTTTAGAAATACTTTCTAGAAGATTTGGAAGTCAATGTATCGTATTGGCTATTGATACAAAATATGAAGAAGATGAATGGTGGGTATATTTAAATGGAGGAAGAATATCGACTGATACTAAAACCTTAGATTGGGCTAAGGAAGGAATAAATAGAGGAGCTGGAGAAATATTATTAACTTCAATGAATCATGACGGAACAAAAAATGGATTCGCATTGGATATCACTAGAAAAATATCTGAAAATATTTCCACTCCGGTTATTGCTTCAGGTGGAGCTGGTAAATTAGAAGATTTTTATCATATATTTAAAAAAGGAAAAGCTGATGCAGCTTTAGCTGCCAGTATATTTCACTATAGAGAAATAAAAATTTCAAAATTAAAATATTATTTAAATCGTCTTCACATACCTGTTAGGGTATAAAATATAAATGTAATATGATAGATTTTAAAAAAAATTTGATCCCCGTGATTGTTCAGGATTCAAAAACAGATAAGGTATTAATGTTAGGCTATATGAATCAAGAAGCTTATCAAAAAAGCATTGATGAAAAAAAAGTAACTTTTTATAGTAGATCGAAAAAAAGATTATGGACTAAAGGAGAAATTAGTAAAAATTACCTTTTTATTAAAAAAATATTAATTGATTGTGATCAAGATACATTATTAATTAAAGCAGAACCAGCAGGTCCTATTTGTCATAAAGGATCAGATACGTGTTGGAATGAAATAAATCATAATAATTTTTTATTTCATTTGGAAAATATAATATCAAATAAAATAAAAAAAAAACAAGAAAATTCTTATATATATCAATTATCGAAAAAAGGAATTAATAGAATCTCTCAAAAATTAGGAGAAGAAGCAGTAGAACTTATTATTGAATCTAAAGATGATAATAAAAATTTATTTTTAAATGAATCTGCAGACTTACTTTTTCATTATCTTATTCTTTTGAAAAAAAAGGGATTCAAAATACAAGACGTAATTAATATTCTGGAAAATAGGCATTCAAATTCTTAATCTAAGGAATATTTAACATTTTATGAATTTGAAAAGATATTCTCCATTTAGGATTTTCTTTAATATAAGAAATGATTTTTGGAATTATTCTGAAAATATTAGTCCATTCAGGTTGTAAAAATAAGAAACAATTAGTAGATTGAATATAAGTAGCTTGTTCTTCAGCAAATAAAAAATCATTTTCATTTTCAATAATAATTTTTAATTCATTAATTTTTTTATAATTTTCTTGTAAAGGAAGTTTTTTTTTTTAGGAGAAATTGTAATCCAGTCTACATATTTTTCTTTGATAGGATAAGATCCTGAAGTTTCAATATGAATATAATATCCTTTTTTTTTTAATTTTTCAATTAAAGGATGTAAATTCCACATCATAGGTTCACCTCCAGTGATTATAACAGTTTTGACTTTATAATTATTAACATTTTCAATAATTTTATCAATTGTAATAAAATCCTGTTTTTTTATATTCCAACTTTCTTTAGTATCACACCAATCACATTTTATATTACATCCTTCAAAACGAATAAAATATGCAGCTATTCCACAATAATGTCCTTCTCCTTGAATAGAATAAAACAATTCTTTTACAGGATAACTGATTTTTTTCATTTATCTATTCTATTATTTAATGCTGCAAATAAAGTATTTTTTAATAACATAACACGGGTCATAGGTCCTATTCCTCCTGGAACTGGAGTTAAATAAGAGGCTTTTCCATAAACACTATAAAAATCTACATCTCCTAATATTTTTTTATCATGATTATGTATACCAACATCTATAATAACAGCTCCTTTTTTGATCATTTTTCCTTTAAGGAATTTTGGAATTCCTACAGCTACTATTATAATATCAGCTTGTTTTGTGTAATATTCTATATTTTTAGTTTTACTATGAGTAAGTGTTACCGTACTATTTCCAAGATTATTTTTTCTACTCATGAGTATGCTTATTGGTCTTCCCACTATTCTACTTCTCCCAATTATCACAGTATATTTACCTGATATTTGAATTTTGTATTTATCTAAAATCGTCAATATTCCTAATGCTGTAGCAGGAAAAAAAGTTTCTATTCCAAAAGTCATTTTACCAAAATTTTCAGGATGAAATCCATCCACATCTTTTTTAGGGTTGATAGATAAGATAATTTTATCTTGATTTATGTGTTTTTCTAGAGGAAGTTGGACAATAAAACCATCAATACATGGATTTTGATTCATTTTATTTATTTCTACCAATAATTCTTCTTCTAAACTATTTATAGGCAAATGGACCAAAGAATACTTGATTCCGATTTTTTTGCATTCTTTAATTTTATTATTGACATATGTTATGCTAGAACTATTATTTCCTGTTAAAATAATTCCAAGATGAGGAATACGTTTATTTTTATTTACTATTTTTTCCTCTATGATATTGGATATTTCGTTTCTTATTTCTATAGCTAATAGATTCCCATCTAATAATTGAGTAGTCATTTCCTAATTTCTATTTCTTTTGTTAATTGAAGAAATTCATTTACAGATAATTCTTCTGCTCTTTTGTTTAAAAAAGGTATTTCGTGAAAATTTTGAATATAGTTAAATAGTTGTAGAGAATTTCTCAATTTTTTTCTTCTTTGATTAAAAGCAATTTTAACGCATTGAAATAACATATTTTTGTTACAGTGAATCATTTCATTTTTCCTTTTTAAGGAGATTACTCCAGATTGTACATTTGGAGTGGGGAAAAAGACCTTTTTTTTTACAGTAAAAAGATATTTTACATTATAAAATGTTTGAACTAAAACTGATAAAATTCCATAAGTTTTTTTTCCTTTTCGAGATGTAATTCGTTTTGCAACTTCTTTTTGAAACATGCCAATGCATTCTGGTATATATTGATTATATTTTAATATATGAAATAATATTTGAGAAGAAATTTTGTAAGGAAAATTACCAATCACTGCAAAATTTTGTAAATGAATTTCTTCAGGATTCCATTTTAAAAAATCTCTATGAATAATTTTATCTCTATAACTTGGAAAAATTTTTCTTAAAAAGCAAATTAATTTCTCATCGATTTCTATTAGAAAGATATGATTGCATGAATCGGTTTTATTATTTAACTTTAACAAATATTTAGTTAGGATTCCTAATCCAGGCCCAACTTCCACTACTGTATTGTAACCTTCGAAAGAAAGATAGTTTACAATTTTTTTGGCTATATTATGATCTTTTAAAAAATATTGATCAAATTTTTTTTTAAAATAAAATTTATGCATGTACATTACACCATGCAAATATAGTGAAAATAATATATTATTTGTATCTTACAAAACGAGTTGCATCAAACATTTAGTTTTTCACATGATATGCTTAAAATCTCTTTTATACGAAAGAACAAAGAAAAAGTTTTATTGGGATTAGAAAAACGTAATTTTACAAAATTACATCTTGTCAATGAAATATTAATTTTAGACGAAAAAAAAAAAATAATTCAAAATATTTTAAACAAAATATTGGAAAAAGAAAATTTGATATCAAAAAAAATAGGTCAAATTTTAAGTTTAAATAATGATGATCATCAAATCAAATATTTGAAGGAAAAATCTTCTTCCTTAGAAGAAAAAAAAATAAATATTTCTGTTCAATTAAAAAAAATTTCAAAAGATTTAGAAAAAAAATTAAATCAAATTCCTAATATACCTGATGAAAAAGTAAAAAAGAATTCTATAAAAAAAGATGTTATCCTTCAGGAAGGAGACATTCATTCTTCTGTTGTCAATCCTTTGCCTCATTGGGAATTATCAAAAAAATTTTGTTTATTTGATTCAAATTTGGGAACAAAAATATCTGGATCAGGTTTTTTAGTTTATATGGGAAAAGGAGCTAAATTACAAAGAAGTTTAATTCAATATTTTCTAGATCGAAACATACAAGCTTCATATAAAGAATACAGTTTACCTTATCTTGTTAATGAGAAGTCTGGATATGCTACGGGACAAGTTCCAGATAAAGAAAACCAAATGTATTTTATAGAAAAAGATAACTTTTATTTAATTCCTACTGGAGAAATTCCTATCATGAACTGTTATAGAGACAGAATATTAACATACATAGATCTTCCTATAAAAGCGACTACTTATACTTCTTGTTTTAGAAGAGAAGCAGGATCTTATGGATCAAAAGTTAGAGGATTAAATAGATTACACCAATTTGAAAAAGTAGAAATTATTCAAATAACTACACCATATTCTTCTTTTTCTTCATTAAAAGAAATGGTTTTACATGTAAAAAATATTTTACAATCATTAAACTTACCTTTTCGTATCATTTGTTTGAATGGGCCAGATCTTGGCTTTTCTTCTGCTATAACTTATGATTTGGAAGTTTATTCTATGGCACAAAAAAAATGGTTAGAAGTGAGTTCTGTATCAAATTGTACTAATTTTCAATCTAATAGATTACGTCTTAGATATAAAACAGTTGCAGGTAAAATAGAATTATGTCATACTCTTAATGGTAGTGCTTTAGCTTTGCCACGAATAATGGCAGCTTTGTTAGAAAATAATCAGACTGAAAATCAAATTAATATTCCTAAAGTTTTAATTCCTTACACAGAATTTGATCATATTAAGTAAAATAATTTTTTATGAAAGTCACTGAGCATATAGCTAAATCAAAGAAAAGTTTATTTTCTTTTGAGATCTTACCTCCTTTAAGAGGACGTGATATTAAAGATATTTTTTCTACTTTAGATCCATTAATGGAGTTTCGTCCTCCTTTTATTGATGTGACTTATCATCGTGAAGAATTTATTTATGTAGAAAAAGATAATGGCCTTTTACAGAGAAGGAAAATTTCGAGACGGCCAGGTACCGTAGGTATTTGTGCTGCTATTATGAATAAATATGGAATAGATGCAGTTCCTCATTTAATTTGTGGAGGTTTTAATAAACAAATGACAGAAAATGCTTTAATCGATCTCAATTTTTTAGGGATAGACAACGTTTTGGTTCTTAGAGGAGATCCTATGAAATATGAAAGAAATTTTTTTGCGCAAAAAGATGGACACAAATATGCCCTAGAACTAGTGAAACAAGTTCAAGATTTGAATATAGGAAAATATCTCGATAAAACTTTTGTGGAAAAAAAAGAAGCTCCATTATTTGATTTTTGTATTGGAGTAGCAGGATATCCAGAAAAACATTTAGAAGCTCCAAATATAGAGAGCGATTTATTTTTTTTAAAAAAAAAAATAGAAGCAGGAGCTAATTATATTGTGACTCAAATGTTTTTTGACAACAAAAAATTCTTTTCTTTTGTAAAAAAATGTAGATCGGAAGGGATTTCTGTTCCTATTATACCTGGAATCAAGCCTATTTCTTCTAAAAAGCAATTAAATATTCTTCCATCTCGTTTTTATTTAAATATTCCTAATGAATTAGTAAAAGAAATAGAAAAAACGAAAGATAAAAAAAATGTATCTCATATTGGAATTGAATGGGCTATTCATCAATCTAAAGAATTAAAGAATTCTGGAGTAAAAGTTATTCATTATTATACAATGGATAGACCAGAAAATATTTATAAAATAGTTCAAGCAATTTATTGATGCATCAATATTTAAACATTTAAATAAAGGGTTTTTTTTATAGCGTTGATTATTTTTTTTTCATCAGGAAACCAATTTTTTATCAAATTAGAAGCATAAGGTGCAGGAGTATCTAATAAAGTTATTCTATGAATAGGAGCATCAAGATAATCAAATGCTTTTTTTTGTATAAAATATGAAATCTCAGAAGCAATAGATGAGAAAGGCCATGATTCTTCCAAAATTACTAAACGATTGGTTTTCTGGACAGAAAAAACAATAGACTCATAGTCCAATGGACGTATGGTTCTAATATCTATTACTTCCACACTAATATTTTCTTTATCCAACTTATATGCGACATTTAAAGCTATTTTCATAATCTTTCCAAAAGATACTAAACTGATATCAGTTCCTTTTTTTTTTACATCTGCTTTTCCAATGGGTATGAGATATTCTTCATCTGGAATCATCATCTGATCTCCGTACATTTGTTCAGATTCCATAAAAATTACTGGATTATTATCTCTTATTGAAGATTTTAAAAGACCTTTTGCATCATAAGGATTACATGGAATAACCACTTTTAATCCAGGACAACTAGCATACCAACTTTCAAAAGATTGAGAATGTGTAGCGCCTAATTGTCCTGCAGAACCTGTGGGCCCTCTAAAAACAATGGGAATATTCCATTGTCCTCCACTCATATAACGTATTTTTGCTGCATTATTAATAATTTGATCCATCGCAACTAAGGAAAAATTAAAAGTCATGAACTCAATAATAGGTCTACATCCATTCATAGCAGATCCTACACCTATTCCAGAAAAACCTAATTCCGATATAGGAGTATCAATAATTCTTTTTGGTCCAAATTCTTCTAACATTCCCTTAGAAGCTTTATAAGCCCCATTATATTGGGCGACTTCTTCTCCCATCAAATACACAGTATGATCTCTTCTCATTTCTTCACTCATAGCTTCTGCTATAACTTCACGAAAACTCTTTTTTTTCATAACATATGAGGTATCAATTTTTCATAATATATAATATAAAAAATAACGGAAAAGAAAGAAAAATCTTTCTTTTCCGTTAATCGGGTAACTAATTTAATTTTGTTTTTTATTTTCTTTTTCTTTTTTCTCTTTTTGTTTTTTTAAAAAGTATTCTTGTTTTTTTTGTAAATCCATTTGTTCTTCTCTAGCTTTTGCTAGTGATTTTGATATTTTATGTAAAAGAATGTTTTTTTCTTTAAGTATTTTTAATTTTTCTTTTCCATATTTTTTTTCATCTTCAAAATCTTTTTGAGCTTTTTTTTGTTCTTCTGTCCCTACAGGTTTAAATCTCATTATCATCTTTCTTCTTTTGATCTCTTCCAGAATTTGTTTTTGAATTTTCACCATTTCATGATATTCATCATAATGTTTTGTATTTTCTTGTTCTAATTCTTTTACTTTTTCTCCTACTTCTTTTATTTGTTTGGATAATTCTTCTGGATCAATATCATCTATGTTGTAAGGGGGCTCTGGTTCTGGTTCAGGTTCTTTTGGAGTAGGATTAGGGGTTGAAGCTATACCGTTAGGAGAATCAGGAACACCTACAGAAGTATTTTTTTTCACGCCAGGTTCTTCTTCATCTGCAGATGTTATTCCATCATTACAAGATAGAATAAATCCCAACGCAATTAAAATCGTTGGAATCAAAAATCTCAAAGAAGTATTCATAATAAAAAATTTTTAATATTATTATTAAATATATAAAAAAAATTATTACATAATAATAATAATTTTATTATATTGATTGTGAATGATAAAATATCCTTTATTTAGGATATTTGGGAACGGTAATTAGATTTGTATAATTTATATGTTATTATGGATCAATTCATTAGATTAGCTATAAGGGGAATATCCTTAAGTCAAATACAATCTGGTATATATGTTTTGTTGCTCGAGGAAGAATCTGGAAGAATCAAACTTCCGATTATTATAGAGAGTTTGCAAGCTCAGTCTATTGCTTATGCTTTAGGGAAAAGGGATCCATCAAGATCTTTTACACATGATTTATTTCTTTCCATTGCAAAAGTATTTCATATTAGATTCAAAGCCGTGGTGATATATAAATTGGTCAATGGAATATTTTTTTCTTATATATTGTTGGAGGGGGATTTTATAGAAACAGAAGAAGAAAGAAAAGAAATTAAGAAAAAAGAATATAAAATAGATTCAAAAACATCAGATGCTGTTGCTTTAGCCGTACGTTTTCAAGCTCCTATTTATACGACAAAGGAAATTTTTGATAAAGCTGGTATTTATTTTGAGAATGGATTTCCTATTGATAAAGAAAATGATGTTTCTGAAGCAGAAATGAAAAATAGTAGTCTTTTTTTTTCAAAAGAAAAAAGTCAACAAGATTTAGAAAATATGACAGAAAAAGATTTGAATGCTTTGTTAAATCATGCAGTAGTTAACGAATGTTATGAACTTGCAGCACGAATCAAAAAAGAATTGGATAGAAGAGAATAATTATTTATTTTTTTCAAATCTAATAAAACTGTAATTAAATAAATGATTTTTATCTTTTTCATAAATCAATTCATGTATTTTTTTCCATTTTTTTGGATCTATTTTTGGAAATTTAGCATCTCCATAAAATTTTTTATGAATTAGAGTGAGTTCTATAGAATGTGCTTTTTCAATTGTGTATGCATATGTTTTTTCTCCTCCTATAACAAATAAATTTTTTAAATTTTCTATTTGTTTGATAGAGGAAACAATTTGAACATTTATTTTATTTTTGAATTGAAAATTCTTTTTATTTTTTGTTAATATAATATTTTTCCTTTTCGGAAGTATTTTTCCAATGGATTCGAATGTTTTTCTTCCCATCAGAACTGATTCTCCTGTAGTTAAATTTTTAAAACGTTTTAAATCATTAGGTAAATGCCACATTAATTGATTGTTTTTTCCTATAAATCCATTTATGGAAACAGCAGCAATCAAAACTATTTTCATGATTATTTCAATTTTTTTTATATTTTTAAATTTATGGAGATTCCAATTAAATACGATCCAAAATCCGTAGAAAAAAAAATATATCATTATTGGATGAAAGGAAATCATTTTTCATCTTACCCAGATGATAGAATTCCTTATACTATAATTATGCCTCCTCCAAATGTTACTGGAGTTCTTCATATAGGACACATATTAAATAATACAATACAAGATGTATTGATTCGGTATGCGAGAATGAGAGGATATAATACTTGTTGGATTCCTGGAACGGATCATGCATCCATTGCTACGGAGGCAAAAGTTGTTCATAAATTAAAAAAAAGAGGATTATCAAAAATTTCTTTAGGAAGAGAAAAGTTTTTGTATTATGTCATGAAATGGTCTAAAAGTCATCAAAATATTATTTTTGATCAGATAAAGAAATTAGGTTGTTCATGTGATTGGAATAGAACTCAATTTACAATGAGTTCAAAATTATCTCAATCTGTTACGAAAGTTTTCATTGATTTATATAATCAGGGATACATATATAGAGGTTATCATGTTATTAATTGGGATCCAGAAGCTAAAACTACTCTTTCTGATGAAGAAGTAATTTATAAAGAACATATTGGAAAATTATATTATTTAAAATATAAAATAAAAGGAGAAGAAAATTATGTAACTGTAGCAACAACTCGTCCTGAAACCATATTTGGGGATACAGCCATTTGTTTTCATCCAAATGATGTCCGTTATTCTCATTTGATAGGACAATATGCTAGAATTCCAATAATTAATAGATATATTCCAATTATACAAGATTCATACGTAGATCCAAATTTTGGAACTGGGTGTTTAAAAATTACTCCGGCTCATGATAGAAATGATAAAAATATAGCAGATAGACATGATTTAGATGTAATTGACATTTTCAATGAAGATGCAACTTTAAATGAAAAAGGTCTTCACTATGAAGGAATGGATCGTTTGAAAGTAAGAGAAAAAATTATAGAAGAACTTAATAAGTTAAAAGTTTTAAAAAATATAGAAAAATATAATCATAAAGTAGGTTTTTCAGAACGAACTTTATCATTAGTCGAACAAAGATTATCCATCCAATGGTTTTTAAAAATGAAGAAAATGTCTATTTCTGCTATAAAAGCTGTAAAAAATGGAGATATTAGATTTTACCCAAAAAAATTTGGTAAAACTTATTTTAAATGGATGAAAGAAATCCGTGATTGGAATATATCTAGACAATTATGGTGGGGACATCGGATTCCTGCTTATTATTATGGAAAAAAAATTAATGATTTTGTTGTAGCAGAAAATTTAGAAAAAGCATTAGAAAAAGCAAGAAGTAAAAGTAAAAATCCATATTTAAATTATAATGAAATGTGGCAAGATCCAGATGTTTTAGATACTTGGTTTTCGTCTTGGTTATTACCTTTATCTGTCTTTGATGGAATTCATCATCCTCATAATCATGAAATTTGTTATTATTATCCCACTGAAGAAATAGTGACAGGTTCAGATATATTATTTTTTTGGATTGCACGTATGATTATATCCGGTTTTTTATTTAAAAATCAAAAACCCTTTAAAAGAGTATATTTTACTGGAATTGTTAGAGATGATAAAAATCATAAAATATCAAAATCGTTAAATAATTCTCCAAATCCTATAAATTTGATTCATCAATATGGAGCTGATGCTGTTCGTATGGGACTTATGTTAAAAAGTAGTGCAGGAAAAGATTTTCATTTTGAAGAAAAAATATGTTTACAAGGAAGAAATTTCTCTAATAAAATATGGAATGCTTTTCGTTTAATTAAAAGTTGGAAAATACTAAGAAATAATCAGAATGTTCCTGATTATTCTTTACTTGCTATAAAATGGTTTGAGAATCGTTTTTATTATGTTTTGGAGACTTTTGAAAAATTTTTTAAAGAGTATAAATTAGATGAATCATTAATGATTTTATATAAATTTATTTGGTCTGATTTTTGTTCTTATTTTCTTGAAATTATCAAACCAATTTATGGTAATAAATGTGTACCAGAAATCGTATATTTAAATACGATTAATTTTTTTGAGAATATATTAAAATTATTACATCCATATATGCCTTTCATTTCAGAAGAAATTTGGAATCTTATTAAAAAAAGATCACGTCAAGAAACTTTAATGAGTTCTTATTGGCCTGAAAAAAAAAATTATGATTATGATATTTTAGTTTCTTTCGAAAGAGCTACTGAAATAATATCTAAAATACGCAATATTAGAAATCAAAATCATATTTCTCATAAAAAAAGTCTTATTTTATTTTCTATGAGAAAAAAAGAAGAAAAATATGATTCCATTATATTAAAATTAGCTAATTTAGATAAAATCATTCCGGTTTTAAAGAAACCGGAATCTGTGTCTTTTTTTTCTTTTTTTTTAGATACAGATCAGTTTTTTCTATCCTTAAATCATGAAAAATATTCTAAAAATTATAGGGATGATATTGTTAAAATTGAAAATCAAATTCAATATTTTTATAACTTATTATCCGTTATTAGAAAAAATTTATGTAATAATAAATATGTAACTTCTGTTACAAAAAGTTTGCTTTTGAAAGAGAAAAAAAAAGAAAATGATACATTAAATAAAATAAAAAAACTTAAGGAATACTTGGATTTTTTAAAAAAATAAAATTACCAACTGCTGCTACCTCCTCCTCCTCCGAAATTTCCTCCTCCTCCAAATCCATCAAAGTTATCATCATGGTTATCATCATGGTCTTTATCAAAATTTGAATTTCTGAATAAGATATTCGTGAAAAGTAATGTATTTAATAATGAAGTGTTTTTTGTTAAAAAACAAAAGAATATAATCAAAAAAATGCTAATTAATAAATTCCATGTGGAAAATATTTGATTACTCTTACTCTGTTTTTTTTGAAATTTATTTTTCAGAATTTGAAATATTTCTTGAGTTCCATAATTTATAGCTTGATAATAAAGATTATTTTTTAATATAGGTTTGATTTTTTTTATAATCTTCATAGTTAAAATATCGGTCATGTAAGGTTCTATTCCATATCCGTTTTGGATAGATATTTTTCTATCATAAATGGATAATAATATAATTATGCCATTATTTTTATAAAATTTTCCAATTTTCCATTTTTCTCCCCATCGAGATGCTAATAAATTTGGATCTTCTCCGTTAAGATTATTAATGATAATTACCAAAATCTCTGTTGATGTAATTTTACAATATGTAATAAGTTTTTGATTTAATTTTTCTATTTGTTTTCTTGATAAAACTCCTGCATAATCCTGTACAGGATATATTCTTTTTGGAGCTTCAGGTATATCAAACTGTCCTTGTACTAAATTTGTACAAAAAAAAACTAAAAAAATTAAAATAGATCGAACAATTTTTTTCATGATTTTTTTGAATTGATTTTATTTCAATTCATAATATGATCTAGATATATCCGAATCTGATATTCCATATCCGATATTCCATAAACGAAATAACCATTTTTCATCTAAAATCAACTTAATTAGAAAAATCTATAATAGGAGATTTTTTTGATCCTACTTGAGATTGAAAATATCCTTTTTCTTGAAATTGAGAAAAAAAGTTCGCAATTATAATTTTTGGAAATTGGTTTCTATAAGTATTGAAACTGTTCACTTTATCATTAAAACGATTTCTTTCCACATTAATACGATTTTCTGTTCCTTCTAACTGATTTTGTAATTCAAAAAAATTTTTAGTTGATTGAATATTAGGATAATTTTCCACAATTAATAGTAATCGACTGACAGAATTATTTAAGTGATCTTGTACTTTTTGAAATTTATTTACTTGATCTTGATTTAAATCATTTCTGTTTATAGAAAAAGAAGTTGCTTTTGCTCGAGCTTCTACGATTTGTTTTAGTGTATTTTTTTCGAAATTAGCAGATCCTTTTACTGTATTGACTAAATTTGGAATTAAATCAATTCTACGTTGATAAACATTTTCTACTTGTCCCCATTGGGTTTTAATATTTTCATTTAATTTGACTAATTGATTGTATGTATTAGATATCCACAATACAATTATTAATATTAAAACTAATATGGAAAAAATAGCTATAAGAAAATTTTGTTTCATGGTAAAAAAAAAATTTTATTTTTATGATTTTAAAAAAATTTCTCTGTTAGAAAAGTAAAAAAAACATTCTTTAAAAGCATTCTGATTACTGTCAGATCCATGTATAGCATTTTTTTCTAAAGAGGAGGCATATAAATTTCGTATAGTTCCTTTTTTTGCGTGGATTGGATTAGTGTCTCCTATTAAAATTCTAAAATCTTTTACAGCATTTTCTTTTTCTAATATTATAGACACAATTGGTCCAGAAGACATAAATGTTATTAAAGATTCAAAAAATGATTTTTTTTTATGTTCTGAATAAAATTTTTTAGCAGATTGTTTAGATAATTCTGTCATTTTTATCGCTAAAATGTGAAAACCGGATTGAACTATTTGAGATAAAATAGGAACAACATATCCTTTTTTTACAGCATCTGGTTTGATAATAGAAAGAGTGATTTTTCCAAACATGTGATCAATCATAGTTTCTATTTTTTTAAACTTAAAAATACTTAAAATTAAATAAAGAAATTCATAAATGAAAATTGCTGTATTTTCATTATAAAAATATATAGTTTTATGAAAAAAAATAATAAAAAATTGAGTGATGAGGAGGAAAACTTTTTTGATTTTGATTCATTTAGAAAAATGGTTTTAAATGATTATAAATTAGCAAGAATTAGTCGTGAAACTAGCATATTAGGGCGTAGAGAAGTTTTAAATGGAAGAGCTAAATTTGGAATATTTGGAGATGGGAAAGAAATTCCTCAGTTAGCTATGGCAAAAGTTTTTCAAAATGGAGATTATCGATCTGGATATTATCGTGATCAAACGTTTATGATGGCCATTGGAGTTTTAACTGTAAAAAATTTTTTTTCGCAATTATATGCACACTCAGATTTGGAGGCAGAACCTGTTTCATCTGGAAGAATGATGACCGCTCATTTTGGTACACGTTTTTTAAATGAGGATGGAAATTGGAAAAATCTTATTAAAAAAAAAAATTCCAGTGCTGATATTTCCTCTACTGCGGCTCAAATGCCTAAATTATTAGGCCTAGCTCAAGCTTCTAAAGTTTATAAAAAATTAAAAAATTTAAAGGAAACTCATAAAATATTTTCTCATAATGGAAATGAAGTAGCATTTGGAACTATTGGGAATGCTGGGATTTCTGAAGGATTATTTTGGGAAACATTAAATGCTGCTTCAGTATTACAAATACCAATAATCCTTTCTATTTGGGATGATGAATATGGAATATCTGTTCCGAATAAATATCAATTTTCAAAAAAAAATATTAGTGATCTTTTATCTGGTTTTCATAGGAATAAAAAAGAAAAAGGAATAGAAATTATTCGTGTAAATGGATCGAATTACATAGATCTTACGAAAACATATGTTACAGCAGATAAAATTGCTCGTTATGAACATGTTCCCGTTGTCATACATGTAACAAATTTAACTCAACCTCAAGGACATTCTACTTCTTCTTCACATGAAAGATACAAGTCTAAAGAACGTTTAGAATGGGAAGTGAATAATGATGGAATAAAAAAATTTCGAGATTGGATTCTTAATTTTCGAATCAATGAAAAAGATTGTTGTAAAATAGCTAATGTTAGTTTTTTAGATCAAATAGATGGAGAAGCTAAAAAATATGTTGAAAATGAAAAAGAAAAAGCTTGGAAAGCGTTTCAAAAACCTATTATTAAAATTAAAAATGAAGTAGCAAGCATCTTATATAAAATACAAAATACTTATAAAGAAAAAAAATGGATTCAAAAATATATTCAAGAATTACATAATACAACTAAAAATTATCCTACAAAAAAATCAATCTTTCGCATTGCTAGAAAAATATTATATTTTTTAAAAGAAGTGAAGTCTGATCAAAAAGATTCTTTGATAAAGTGGATTAGAAAAAAATACCATGAAGAACAAGAAAATTATTCTTCACATTTGTATAGCATTTCTGAAAAAGCATCTATGAAGAAAACAGAAGTTTTTCCTATATATACTAATCTTGAAGTAGATGGTAGGATTGTATTAAGAGAAAATTTTGATAAATTATTAGAAATACATCCTGATCTTTTAATATTTGGAGAAGATGTCGGAAAAATAGGAGATGTGAATCAAGGTTTGGAAGGATTGCAAAAAAAATATGGAAAAATTCGTGTTTGTGATACAGGAATACGTGAGTCTACCATTATTGGTCAAGGAATAGGTCTTGCAATGCGAGGGCTTCGTCCTATAGTCGAAATTCAATACATAGATTATATTTTATATGCCCTACAAATTATGAGTGATGATTTAGCTTGTTTGCAATATCGAACAAAAGGAGGACAAAAAGCTCCTGTTATTATTAGAACTAGAGGACATCGTTTAGAAGGAATATGGCATTCTGGGTCTCCAATGGGTGGAATGATTAATTATTTGAGAGGAATTTTAGTTCTCGTTCCCAGAAATATGGTTAAAGCGGCTGGATTTTATAATACTTTATTATCTGGAGATGATCCTGCTTTAGTCGTCGAATGTCTTAATGGATATAGAATTAAAGAAAAATTACCAAATAATTTAGGTTTATTTAGAACTCCTATTGGAGTAGTAGAAAAAACAAGAAAAGGAAAAGATATTACTATGGTCACTTACGGTTCTACTTGGAGAATTGTTAGCGAAGCAGCAGAAGAATTATATAAGATGAATATAAATTCTGAAGTTATTGATATTCAATCGTTAATTCCATTTGATTTACAAAAAGATATTGTAAAAAGTTTACAAAAAACTAATAGATTATTGATCATAGATGAAGATGTTCCAGGAGGAGCTTCCGCTTATATTTTACAAAAAATATTAGAAGAACAAAATGGATATTATTATTTAGATAGTCCACCTGTTACGATCACAGCTAAAGAACATCGTCCTCCCTATGGATCAGATGGAGATTATTTTTCCAAGCCTTCTGTGGAAAATATTGTAGAAAAAGTATTAGAAATAATGCATGATAGTTAATAAATTTTATTATTTATTATATTTGTTTTGTATTGTAGTGTCTTGTTTTGTTTGATTTCGATTAATGTTTTTTAATTTTATGAAAATAGAAAAAACTTTACGTTCTAGGATTGAAGAAATGGATTTTAACAATATTGTTTTTGGAAATCAGTATTCTGATCATATGTTTTGTTCTGAATTCAAGAATGGAGAATGGAAAAATTCTATTATAAAACCTTTTGGAAATATAATGTTTTCCCCTATATCTTTAGTATTCCATTATGGACAAGCTGTTTTTGAAGGTATGAAAGCTTATAAAGATGAGAATGAAAATGTTTTTTTATTTCGTCCGGAAGAAAATTTAAAAAGAATCAATAGATCTGCTACCCGTTTAGAAATGCCAAATATTCCAAAAAATATTTTTTTAAATGGATTAAAAAAATTAATAGATTTAGACAGGGATTGGATTCCAAAAAATTATGGACAATCTCTATATATTCGTCCTTTTCTAATTGCAACTGATGGAGTTTTGTCTGCTAAGCCTTCTAAGGATTACATGTTTATGATTATATCTACTCCCGCAGATACTTATTATAAACATCCTTTAAAAATTAAAATAGAGGAAAAATATAGTCGTTCTGCATCAGGAGGTGTTGGATTTACTAAAGCTGCTGGTAATTATGCTTCTTCTTTTTATCCTACTAGACTTGCTCATGAAGAAGGATTTGATCAAATATTGTGGACAGATTCTTCTACTCACACAATGATTGAAGAATCCGGAACTATGAATGTTTTTTTCTATTTAAATAATAAACTTATAACCCCAAAAGCCAATGATAACATATTAAGTGGAATTACTTGTAAAAGTATTCTTTCTTTAGCTAAAAAAGAAGGCTTTTTCGTTGAAGAACGAAGTTTAAACGTTTCAGAAATTATCAAAGGATTTCATACCGGTGAATTAAAAGAAGCTTTTGGTTGTGGGACCGCTGTTGTTGTTAATGATTTTCAAACAATTAGTTATAAAGGAAATAATTTTTTATTACCAAATATTGCAGAGAAAAAAAGAATATCTTTTTATTTAAAGAAAAAATTATTGGATATACAACACAATCGATCTGAAGATCCTTTTGGATGGAGAGTTTTATTAAAAAGAGATTTGTAAAAAAATCATTTGATATCGTTTATGAATGATCATTTTCAATCCATAGAAAAAATAGTAAAAGAATCTGTGTTTGTTTTATATAAATTATATGATTCTACTGAATTAGATTTTCAATATACTAAAAAGGAATATCCAGGAGATATTACTTTAATTTTATTTCCTTTATCAAAAAAATTAAAAAAGTCTGTTGATGAAATAGGAATCAATATAGGAAATTATGTTCAAAATAAGTTAAAAGAACTGATTCATTTTTCTGTTGTTAAAGGATTTTTAAACTTTATTTTCGAAGATGGTTATTATATTTATCTCTTGAAAAACATGTTAAACACAAATTTTTATGATTTAAAACATCATTCTAAAAAAATCATGATAGAATACTCTTCCCCTAATACAAATAAACCTCTTCATTTAGGCCATATTAGAAATAGTCTTATTGGATCATCTATAGCTGAAATATTAAAAACGGTTGGGCATGAAATAATCAAAACTCAAATTATTAATGATAGAGGAATACATATATGTAAATCTATGATAGCTTGGAAGAGATTTGGAAAAGGAAAAACGCCTGATAATGTTAAAATGAAAGGAGATCATTTTGTAGGAAAATATTATAGTTTATTTGATAAAATTTATCGTAAAGAAATTCAAGAAGAGTCTTGTAACAGTCAAAGACCCATTCAAAATACAATTATGAATGAGGCTAGAGAAATTTTGAAAAAATGGGAATTAGGAGATCCTGTTATTAGAGAAACTTGGAAAGAAATGAATCAATGGGTTTATAAAGGGTTTAAAGAGACTTATAAAAAATTGGAAATTACTTTTGATCAAACAGAATACGAGAGTGATGTTTATGATATTGGAAAAAAAATTGTGAAAAAAGGTCTTAAGAAAGGTATTTTTTTCCAAAAAAAAGATGGATCGATTTGGATCGATTTAATAAAGGAAGGTTTTGATCAAAAACTTTTATTACGATCTGATCAAACCTCTGTATACATAACTCAAGATATTGGAACGGCTGTGGAACGTTTCAAAAAATACAATGTAGATCAAATTATTTATATCGTAGGAAAAGAACAAGATTATCATTTTCAAGTTCTTTTTAATGTATTAAAACGTTTAGGATATATATGGGTCAATAAATTATCCCATTTATCTTATGAAATGGTATATTTGCCAAGTGGAAAAATGAAATCAAGGGAAGGAAATATTATAGATGCAGATAGTTTAATTTTAAAAATGTCTTCTATTGCAAAAAAGAATTTTTTAAAAAAATTTCATGAATCTGAATATCAAGATAGAAAAGAAGATCAAGATGCTGAAATAATAGGATTAGGAGCTTTGAAATATTATTTTCTTAAAATAGACCCGAGAAAAAAAATAATTTTTCATCCTGAAAAATCTATAGATTTTAAAGGAAAAACAGGAACATATATTCAATATACTTATTCAAGACTTCGTTCTTTAGAACGAAAGTTTTTCAATTTTTGTTCATTAATTAATTATTATTGGTCAAATATAAAATTTGACATACATGAAAAAAACATGATCAAAATTCTTCAAAAATATCCATTTGTTTTAAAAAAAGCAGCAATGCATTTAAATCCTTCTTTAATAGCAAATTATATTTATGAAGTATCTAAAACTTTTAATCATCTTTATCAAAATAAGAAATTAATAGATCCCTTAAACATGATTCATAGCAACATTTGTATGAATATTATCCATATCACAGGAAATGTTTTAAAATCTGGAATGAATTTATTAGGCATTAAAATGCTTGATCGTATGTAGTAAGTAGTAATAAGTAATATATTAGTAAATAAAATGTATACTTTATGTTTGAACGTTTACAAAATAAATTATCTCAAGCTCTTCATATTTTGAAGGGACATAATACAATTACAGAAGTTAATATTGCATCTTCTTTAAAAGAAATCGCAAAATCACTTATTGATGCAGACGTTAATTATAAAATAGTTAAAAATTTTATTCAAAGAGTTCAAAAGAAGTCACTTGGAAAAAAAGTATTAACTTCCTTAAATCCAAGACAATTAATTATTAAAATAGTATATGACGAATTAGTTTCAATAATGGGAGAAAAAAGTGGAGAAATGAATCTTTCTAAAGATCCTACTATTATTTTAATTTGTGGATTACAAGGAAGCGGAAAAACTTCTTTTTCCTCTAAACTTGCTTTCTTTCTAAGAAAAAAAAACAAATTTCCTTTATTAGTTGCTGCAGATATTCATCGTCCTGCAGCTATAGATCAACTGAAATTGATAGCTGAAAAAATAAACATTCCTGTTTTTTCTTTAAAAGAATGTAAAAACGTTATTGAGATTGTGTCTCAATCTATTATTTATGCTTCTAAAAAAAAGAAAAACGTAATTATCATTGATACAGCTGGAAGGTTAGCAATAGATGCGATCATGATGGAAGAAATCAAAAAAATAAATCAATATTCTAACCCAGATGAAATTTTATTTGTTGTAGATACGATGACAGGACAAGATGCTATAAATACGGCTCAATCTTTTTCAAAAGTGTTAAACTTTGATGGTATTGTAATAACGAAATTAGATGGAGATAGTAGAGGGGGCGTTGCTATAACCATATCTAGTGTAGTGAAAAAACCTATAAAATTTATTAGTAATGGTGAAAAAATAGAAGATTTGGAAGTTTTTCATCCAGATAGAATAGCTAATAGAATATTAGGTATGGGTGATATAGTTTCTTTAGTTGAAAAAGTACAAGATAAATTTGATGAAAAAAGAACTCAAAAAATTTATAAAAAAATTTCAAAAAATCGTTTTGGTTTTAGTGATTTATTAGAACAAATTCAACAAATTAAAAAAATAGGAAATATAAAAAATCTGATTTCAATGATTCCCGGAATCGATAGATATTTTTCTTTTTCTGGAAATCAAACAAATTCTTTCAAAAAAGTAGAAGCAATTATTCATTCTATGACTCCTTATGAAAGAAATCATCCGAAAATCCTTTCGGATATAAGAAGAAGACAAAGAATATCTAAAGGATCTGGTATAAAATTGAATGATATAGATATTTTTTTGAAGCAATTTCATGACATGAGTCAAATTATGAAAAAAATTCATGCTCATTCAGGAAAAAAAATTGTAAAAGATTTTATATATCAAATGATTAATAAAGAAAGGAATGTATGATTTTAATTAAAATTTTCTTTTATTGAAAATATTTTTAATTTTGTTCATTTAACATTTCAAAAATACGATAAAATGTTCCGTTTGGAATTTGATATGAGTGAAACATTGAAACATGATGAAAGGTTTTTTAAATAGAGATAAGTTTTTGGAGATCTTAGATAATGTAGATATTTGGGATATCATCATAATAGGAGGTGGAGCTACAGGATTAGGAATAGCTTTAGATTCTTCTTCTAGAGGATATAAAACTCTTTTACTAGAACAATCTGACTTTTCTAAAGCTACTTCTAGTAGAAGCACGAAATTAGTTCATGGAGGGATACGATATTTAGCTCAAGGAAATATAAGATTAGTTTATGAAGCATTACGAGAAAGAGGTTTTTTATTAAAAAATGCTCCTCATTTAGTCAAAAAACAAAAATTTATTATTCCAATTTTCAATTGGAAAATGGGTATTATGTATTGGACTGGATTAAAATTGTATGAATGGTTATCTGGCTCTCTAAGTTTTGGAAAATCTAAATTTTTATCTAAAAGTGAAATAATCAAAAGTTTTCCAGAAATTAAAAGTAAAGAGTTAAAAGGAGGTATTTTATATTATGATGGACAGTTTGATGATTCACGTTTAGCTATAAATTTAGCACAAACTTGTGTTAAGAAAGGTGGAATTTTGTTAAATTATTTTCAGGTAATAAGTTTACTAAAAAAAGTTGGAAATAAAATTTCTGGAGTTCTAGCCTGTGATGTCGAAACTAAAAAAAAATATTCTATTTATTCAAAAGTAGTTATAAACGCTACTGGTGTTTTCTATGATTCTATTTCAAAAATGGATGAGTCGACATGTCCTATTGTAATCAAACCAAGTCAAGGAACACATGTTGTATTAGATAAATCTTTTTTTAGTAGTTCAAATGCGATAGTGATTCCAAAAACTCAAGATGGAAGAGTCTTATTTTGTGTTCCATGGTATGATCATGTTTTGGTTGGAACCACAGATACTTTTTTAGAAAAAAGTGTTCTTGAACCAAAACCTTTGGAAGAAGAAATTGATTTTATATTACAAACTTTCAATAAATATTTTGTAATTCATACAAAAAAAAGTGATATACTAAGTGCATTTTCCGGATTACGTCCTCTTTTTCTCCCTAATAATTTTTGTTCTACGGATACTAAAACGAAAGATATTTCTAGATCTCATAAACTTATAATTAGTCCATCTGGATTGATTAGTATTATAGGTGGAAAATGGACTACATACAGAAAAATGGCAGAAGATACAGTCAATAAAGCTATTAATATAGGTAATCTAAATAAAAAGCCTTCTGTAACAAAAAATCTTAAAATTTATGGATCTTATTCTTCATATAAAAGTAAAAATTATCATTGGAATAAATATGGAGAAGATGAATATCATATCAAAAAATTAATTGATAAAAATCCATTATTAGGTGTTTCTTTAATATCAAAAAATTCTTCTTCTTATACTGAAGCAGAAGTAATTTGGATGGTTCGTTATGAAATGGCGAGAACAATTGAAGATGTTTTGGCTAGAAGATTTCGTTTGTTATTTTTGAATGCTAAAAAAGCTATAGATATAGCACCAAGAATAGCTACATTAATGGCTAAAGAACTTTCTAGAGATGAAAAATGGGAAAAATCACAAGTAGCTGCTTTCAAAAAGCTAGCTATGCAATACTATTATCCAGTGGCTTAATAGTAGGGTCGAAAAGTTATTATATGTTTATGAAAAAATATGTGCTGTCATTAGACCAGGGAACTACCAGTTCTAGAGCTATTATTTTTGATCAAGTTGGGAATATTGTTTCCGTAGCTCAAAGAGAATTTACACAAATTTATCCTCATCCGGGATGGGTAGAACACAATGCAGAAGAAATATGGTCTACACAAGCTTCAGTTGCTTTGGAAGCTATTTTAAAAGCTAACTTAGAAGGTGAAAATATTGTATCAATAGGAATCACAAATCAAAGAGAAACTACTGTTGTTTGGGATAAAAAAACAGGAGAACCTATTTTTAATGCTATAGTATGGCAAGATCGACGAACATTCAAATATTGTGATCAAATTAAAAAAGAAGGATTAACCGAAATGATTCGAAAAAAAACAGGTTTAATTATAGATCCATATTTTTCCGCTACAAAAATTAGATGGATTCTGGAAAATATTCCAGGAGCTCAAAAAAAAGCTGACTCTGGATCCTTAGCATTTGGAACAATAGATTCATGGTTAATATGGAATTTAACTGGAAAAGAAATTCATGTTACAGATGTAACTAATGCTTCGCGTACTATGTTATTTAATATTCATACATTAAGTTGGGATCAAGAACTGATAGATCTATTTAATATTCCAGTAAACATGCTTCCAGAAGTAAAGTCATCTAGCGAAATTTTTGGTTATACGACAGGACATATTTTATCACATAAAATTCCTATATCTGGTATTGCAGGAGATCAACAAGCCGCTCTTTTTGGTCAAATGTGTACTAAAATTGGTATGGTAAAAAATACTTATGGAACGGGATGTTTTATGTTAATGAATGTGGGTAATCATCCTGTTTTTTCTCAAAATAATTTAATTACTACTATTGCTTGGAAGATTAAAAATCAAGTCCAATATGCATTGGAAGGAAGTGTTTTTATTGCAGGAGCTGTGATTCAATGGTTAAGAGACGGACTTGGGTTACTTTTATCTTCTAACGAAGCGGAAAAATTAGCTTCTTCAGTGGACAATACAGAAGGTTTATATATGGTTCCAGCTTTTTCAGGTTTAGGAGCTCCTTATTGGGATCAAAAAGCTAGAGGTACTATTGTAGGAATTACGAGAGGAACTTCTTCTGCACATTTTGTTAGAGCTGCTTTAGAAAGCATTGCTTTCCAAAATATGGACGTACTTAAAGCGATGGAAGCAGATTCTGGTATTTCTATAAAAGAACTTCGTGTAGATGGAGGAGCAACAGTAAATAAATTATTAATGCAATTTCAATCTGATATTTTAAATGTCAAAGTTGTCAAATCAAAAATTTCTGAATTAACAGCGGCAGGAGCTGCTTATTTAGCTGGATTAGCTGTAAATTATTGGAGTAGTCTTGAAGAAATTCAAGATAAATGGCAATTAGAACAAGTTTTTGAACCAAAAGAAATGTCTAGTAGATTGAAAAGAATTCAAGGTTGGAAAAGAGCTATTAAAACAACTCGTTCTTGGTCTAGAAAAATAAAATAAGTAATATAATGACAAAAATATATGCAGAAATCATAGGAACAATGATTCTAGTATTTTTAGGAAATGGAGTAGTTGCAAATGTGATTTTATCAAAAACTAAAGGGCATAGCAAATATGGAGGATGGGTTCCTATTACTCTAGGATGGGCATTAGCTGTTTTTATGGCAATAATAGTTTCTGCTCCTTATAGTGGAGCTCATTTAAATCCATGTGTAACAATCAGTTTTGCCATAATTGGAAAATTTAGGTGGGAAATGGTTCCTTTTTATATTTTTTCTCAATTCGTTGGAGCTATGTTAGGATCTTTATTTGTATGGGTTTTATACAAGGATCATTTTTTGGAAACTCAAGACGAACAAGAAAAATTATCTGTTTTTGTGACTATCCCTTCTATAAAAAATTTATTTTCTAATTTTTTAAGTGAAGTATTAGCAACTTTCATTTTTATATTTATTTCTTTATATCTTTCTACAGAAGGAATTCTTTTTTTTGGAGAAAGAAAATATCCTATAGGGTTAGGGTCTTTAGGGGCTATTCCTTATGCTTTAGTCGTGTTAGGCGTTGTTCTATCTTTAGGAGGGGCTACAGGTGCTGCTATAAATCCTGCTCGTGATTTAGGTCCAAGAATTATATATTCTATTATTCCTATTACGGGAAAAGTAAAAAATCATTGGAATTATGCTTGGGTTCCTATAATTGGTCCTATTGTAGGGGGGATAATAGCATCTACATTATATTTATTTTTATCATCATAAATCATAAAATAAAAAAACTTGTAACTTATTTTTATGAATAAAAATAAATCATCTTATCAAAAAGATTATGATCATAGAAAAATAGGTAGAAAACTTAAATTTTTTATTTTTTCTGATAGAGTAGGAACCGGATTACCTTTATGGTTACCTAGAGGAACAGTTTTAAGAAAAAATTTGGAAGAATTTTTAATTGACGTTCAAAAAAAATCAGGATATGAAATGGTCGTTACTCCACATATTGGCCATAAAAAATTATATGTTAGAAGTGGACATTGGAATAAATATGGAAAAGATCATTTTCGAACTATTCATACTCCTCGTAAAGAAGAAGAATTTCTTTTAAAACCTATGAATTGTCCTCATCATTGTGAGATTTATCGTTCTCAAGAATGGTCTTATCGTGATCTTCCTAAACGTTTTGCTGAATTTGGAACAGTATATCGCTATGAACAAAGTGGAGAGCTTCATGGATTAACCAGAGTAAGATGTTTTACTCAAGATGATGCACATATTTTTTGTACTTATGATCAATTATTAGAAGAATTTAAGAAAGTTATTAATTTAATTTTTTATGTTTTTCGTTCATTAAGTTTTTTTACATATACAGTTCGTATCTCTCTTAGAGATCCTAAAAAAATAGGTGATTATATAGGATCAGAAATAAATTGGGAAAAAGCTGAAAAGGCTATATTACAAATAGTCAAAGAAGAAAAAATCGAATCATATGTTAATTATGGAGAAGCCGCTTTTTATGGACCAAAACTAGATTTTTTAATAAAAGATTCTTTAGGTAGAAGTTGGCAACTTGGAACAATTCAAGTAGATTATAATTTACCTGAAAGATTTGATTTATATTATAAAGGAAAAAATAATGAAAAATGTCGTCCAGTAATGATCCATAGAGCTCCTTTTGGTTCATTAGAACGTATTATTGCTATTATGATAGAACATACAAAAGGAAATATTCCATTGTGGTTGGTTCCGAATCAAGCTGTCATACTTCCTATAAGTGAAAAATATATAATCTATGCAAAAAAAATTTTAAATTTAATGTCGAATTACAATATTCGTGCGTTTATTGATAATAGAAATGAGAAAATTAACAAAAAAATAAGGGATTCTGAAGAAAATAAAATTCCTTATATGATTATTTTAGGAAAAAAAGAGGAAAAAGATCAAATGATATCATTGCGACGTCATGGATTAGGACATATGGGAATATTTTCTATTTCCGATGGGATAGAACATATTTTAAATGAAACAAATAAATTCAAAAATCAAAACTAAAACTACTATTATAAAAAAGAAATTTTCAAGAGGGAATAGAAAAAACAAAATGTACCGACCATTACCCCAAAAAAAAGAAGAATATCGTATCAATGAAAGTATTGATATACAAAAAGTTCGTTTAGTCGGTGATTCTTTACTAAAGAATGGGATTTATTCTATACAAGAAGCACTTCAATTTGCAATAAAAAGGGAATTGGATTTAGTCGAAATTAATCCTAAATTAAGTCCTCCAGTATGTAAAATATTGGATTATAAGAAATTTCTATATGAACAAAAAAAAAGAAAAAAGCAATTTAAAGCAAAACAAGTTAAAGTAAATACTAAAGAAATTAGATTTGGACCACAAATTGGAGATCATGATGGAAAAGTTAAAATTAGAAGTGCTGAAAAATTTTTAATGCGTGGAGATAAAGTGAAAGTATTTGTTTTTTTTAAAGGACGTTCTATAGTATATAAAGATCAAGGAAAAATAAAATTGTTAAAATTTGCAGAAGAAATTGAAGAATATGGAAAAGTTGAACAAATGCCGGTTATGGAAGGGAAAAGAATGTATATGATATTAGCTCCAAAAAAATTTTGATATGCCTAAATTAAAAACGAAATCAGGATCTAAAAAAAGATTTAAAATAACAGCAAATGGATATGTGAAAAGAAAACATGCATTCAAGAATCATCTGTTAAATAAAAAATCAAAAAGAAGAAAACGTAATCTTTCTGTATTTACTTTGTTGAAAAAATCAGATCAAAAAAATATAAAAAAACAAATCTATGCCTAGATCTACTAATTCCGTTTCATCTAGACGAAAACGTAAAAAAATACTGAAATTAGCAAAAGGATTTTATGGTTCCAGAAGTAAAATTTATACAGTTGCTAAAAATGCTGTAGAAAAGTCTTTGTCTTACGCCTTTTCAGGGAGAAAAAAAAAGAAAAGAGATTTTAGATCTCTTTGGATTCAACGTATAAATGCAGGAGTCCGTCAATATGGAAAATCATATTCTGAATTTATGAGTAAATTATCAGAAAAAAAGATTAAAATAAATCGAAAAATTTTATCATTCATATCTATGAATGATCCTAACACCTTCAAAAAAATAATAGATGATGTTTACTCAAAATAAATTATAAATTCTTTTTTGATAAACTTATTAATTTTTTTTCTATTATTTTTTTTTCCATAGAAGAGAAATAATCAATAAAAAGTTTTCCTTCAATATGATCATATTCATGTAAAATGACTCTCGCACATAGCCCTTTTAAAGCTTTTTTTTGTTTTTTCCAATTTTTATTATAATATTCAATTATTACATTAGATTTCCTTTTTATACACCCCATAATTCCAGGAATACTAAGACATCCTTCATTAAACTTATATTCTTTTCCATAAATCTTTAATATTTTAGCATTAATAAAAACTTCCTTATAATAATTTTTTATATTCTCTTCATTTAAAAAAGGAGTTTCTACTATAAAAAGTTTAATATTTTTTCCAATTTGTGGTGCGGCTAATCCTATACCTTTTACTTTATGTATAGTTTCAAACATATCTTGAATCAATTTATTGATTTTTTCTCTTCTTTGATAGGAAGAAAAATCTATATCCAAACATTTTTTTCTTAAAATCGGATTTCCATAAAGAATTATAGGTAATATCATATGATTTGATTTGCAATTAATTTTTTTTTTCTTTTTTTGTAAGATAAGATTGTAAAATTATAGTAGCACTAATTTGATTTAAAATTACTTTTTTTCTTCTTTTTTTTTTTTTAACCCTAATCTGATCATGGTATAAAAAGCCATTTTAGATGTAAAACGTTCATCTAATCTCTCTATAACAATTTTAGGATATTTGATGTGAAATTGATTTATAAATTTTTGAATATCTTTTTCTATTAAAATTTCTTTTTTATTATTCAGTTTTTTTGGTAATCCAACAACAATTTTTTCGATTTTTTCATCTCTTAAAAAAGATTCTAAAAAATTCATTAAATTTTTAGTAGGAATAGCATTTAATCCAAATGCAAATATTTTTTTTTCGTCTGTTATAGACAATCCAGTAATTTTTTTTCCATAATCTATTCCTAGTATTTTTGCCATTATTCAAATATATATAATACTTGTTATCTTATTTTATTTTTGCTACTTTTGTTGTATTAATTATTGAATTAAAAGTGAATAAACTAAAATTAGAAATCGATAAAATTTGGGAAAACAAAAATGCATGGATGACTGATTCAAATATCAAAAATATAGTTATTCAAGTTATTGATCATTTAGAAACGGGGGCATTGAGAGTTTCAAATTATTTAAACGGAAAATGGATAGTTAATGAATGGGTAAAAAAAGCTATTATTATGTATTTTTCTATTCAAAAAATGAATAGAATCGAATTAGGTCCATTAGAATTCTATGATAAAATTCCTATAAAAAATAAATTTAAAGAAAAAAAAGTTCGTGTCGTCCCTCATGCGATTGCACGTTATGGTTCGTATATATCCCCTGGAGTTATTCTTATGCCTTCTTACGTTAATATAGGAGCATATATAGGGGAAAATACCATGATAGATACATGGTCTACAGTAGGAAGTTGTGCTCAAGTTGGAAGTGGTGTACATGTTAGTGGGGGTGTAGGAATAGGAGGAGTATTAGAACCTTTACAAGGGAATCCAGTTATTATTGAAAATGATGTTTTTATTGGATCTAGATGTATTTTAGTGGAAGGAATTTTAATAAAAGAAGGAGCTGTTTTAGGAGCTAATGTTGTTTTAACTGCCTCTATTAAAATTTTTGATGTTACGAATAAAGAACCTATTGAAATGAAGGGGGTAATTCCTGAATATTCTGTAGTCATACCTGGATCTTATCCAAAAAAATATCCTTCAGGAACATATCATGTTCCATGTGCTATGATTATAGGAAAAAGAAAAGAGAGTACAGATAAAAAAACATCATTAAATGATGCATTGAGAACCCATAACTTAGCAAGTTAAATGTCTTTTCAGATCGAAATCAAAAAAAGTGTAGATATATTAAAAAAGGGGAAAATTTTGTTATATCCTACAGATACTGTATGGGGATTAGGATGTGATGCATTTAATATGCAAGCTATAAAAAAAATATGTAAAATTAAAAATAGAAATATTTTTAAATCTATGATTCTTTTGGTGGAAAGTATGGATCGTTTATGTCAATTAGTAGGAAAAATATCTTTTTTTACTCAAACGATAATTTTAGATAATTTAGTTAAACAAGAGAAGCCGATTACTATAGTATATGATAACATTAAAAAAATAAAATCTAATTTTATTAGAAAAGATAATACTTTAGCTGTTCGTTTAACATATGATCCATTTTGTATTTTTTTAATACGTAATTTAGATAAACCCATAATTTCTACTTCGGCTAATTTTTCAGGATTTATGACTCCTAAATCTTTTTCAGAAATTCATCCTTATATTATAAGAAAAACAGATTATGTTGTAAATTTTCGTAGAGAAGAAAAAGCGATCTATAGTGGTTCTTCTATTATAAAAGTTGTTTCCGATCATAATATCAAAATATTACGTATGTAAATTGATATGAATTTATCATCTGCTATTCATAGAAAAATATTTCATATTGTAAGTATTTCTGCTCAAAAAATCAAACAAGATAGTTATGTTATAGGAGGTTATGTTAGAGATTATTTATTAGGAAAAATAAAATTTAAAGATTTAGATATTTTAACGATAGGAGAAGGAATTAGGTTGGCTAAAGAAGTTTCTAAATACATAACTCCTGATCCTAAAATCAGGATATTTAAACGTTTTGGTACAGCAATGTTGGAATATGAGAATCAAAAAATCGAATTTGTGGGATCAAGAAAAGAATCCTATCATTTTTATAGTAGAAAACCTATTATAGAATTTGGATCATTGAAAGATGATCAAAATAGAAGGGATTTTACAATCAATGCTCTAGCTATTAGTTTAAATCGTAATAATTATGGGGAATTAATAGATCCATTTGGAGGATTATTAGATTTGAAACAAAAAATATTAAGAACTCCATTAGATGCAAACATTACTTATTCTGACGATCCATTACGAATGATGCGAGCAATTCGATTTGCTACTCAACTAAAATTTGTGATTGAAAAATATTCATTTCAATCAATTAAAAAAAATAAAAACAGAATAAATATTGTTTCTTCAGAAAGAATTATAGATGAATTTAATAAAATTCTTTTATCTGAAAAACCTTCTTTAGGATTATTTTTATTATATAAATCTGGATTATTATCAATCATATTGCCAGAGTTAGTTTTATTAAAAGGAATAAAGGAAAAAAATGGATATAAACATAAAGATAATTTTTATCATACTTTACAAGTAGTAGATAATATTAGTAAAGAAAAAAATAATTCTCTTTGGTTAAGATGGGTTGCATTACTTCATGATATAGGAAAGACTCATACAAAGAAATTTTTACCGAAAATAGGATGGTCTTTTCATGCTCATGAATTGGTAGGATCTAATATGATTCCAAATATATTTCAACGTTTAAAACTGCCTAAAGGTTCTTATATGAGATATGTTAAAAAGATTATTCAACATAGTTATAGACCTATCACATTAATAGGAAATCACACTAAAGATTCTGCTATACGTAGATTATTATTCGATATAGGAGACGATTTAGAAGATTTAATGAAATTATGTATTGCTGATATTACTACTAATAATATTGAAAAAAAAAATAAATATAAAAAAAATATTTATCTTCTTATGGAAAGAATTAGAAAATTGGAAGAAAGAGATAGAATTCAAAACTGGAAATCACCTATATCAGGAAATGATATTATGAATACATTTCATATTAATCCATGTAAAAAAATAGGAATTATAAAAGATTTTGTTAAGGATTCTATTTTGGAAGGGAAAATATCTAATGATTTCCACTCTGCTTATTTTCTTATGTTAAAGAAAGGAGAAGAATTGGGATTGAAAAAAAAATAATATATGTTATTTTCTAACATCAATGGAATAAATAAAAAAAAAATTGTGTTATTGATTCATAACAATCCAGATGGAGATGCTTTGGGATCTTCTCTTGCTCTTTTTTTTTATCTAAGAAAATTAGAACATGACGTAGATTTAATATCTCCAACAGAATATTCTGAATCTTTTCAATGGCTTCCTGGATCGGAGGATATTATTGTTTTTTCTGACAACACACAATCTATAGTGCAACAAAAAATTATCGAATCAGATTATATTTTTCTTATAGATTTTAATAATTTATCAAGAATCAATAAAATAAAAAATTTTTTTTTGTATTCAAAAGCAAAAAAAATACTAATTGATCATCATCCTTTTCCATTTTTTTTTGATTTTATGTTTTCAGACCCTACAGCAGCAGCTACCAGTATTTTAGTTTTTCGATTCATATCTGATATGAATAATTTAGATAAAATCGATAAAAAAATAGCAACGTGTTTGTATGTAGGATTAATGACTGATACAGGTTTTTTTCGTTTTCCTTCTGTTACTTCAGAAACTCATTTTATTGCCGGAAAATTAATAGAAAAAGGAATTGATATAGATTACATTTATGATCATCTACAAGAAAAATATAATGAAAATAGATTAAAACTTTTATCTAAAGCTTTAAAAAAATTAAAAGTCATTCAAAAATACCGAACAGCTTATACAAGTATAAAAGCTTCAGATATGAAAAAAAATTCATATAAACAAGGAGATACAGAGGGAATCATTACCTATGGATTAGGTATTAAAAATATTATTTTTTCAGTTTTCTTTTTTGAAGAAAAAGAAAAATATCCCATCAAAATCTCCTTTCGTTCTAAAGGAGATTTTGATGTAAATATGTTTGCAAGAAAGCATTTTAGAGGAGGAGGACATAAAAATGCAGCAGGAGGAATATTAGAAAAAAGTTTATCTGAAGCTATAGAATATTTCTTAAATATTATTCCTAATTATGATAAAACCCTTATGTTTTCCATTTGATATTACATCCATAACTTAATTTTACTATTGGATCTATTTTTTTTCCTTCTAAAATATTTTGCAATATATTTCTCACATCTAAACCTGTAACAGGAATATGATTTTCAGGTCTAGAGTCATCTAATTGACCATGATAACATAAATTTCCTTTTCCTGAAAATATAAAAAATTCAGGAGTGCATTTTGCAGAATAGTATTTAGCAACTACTTGTGTTTCATCAAAAAAATAAGGGAATGGATAGCCTAATTTATGATATACTTTTTTCATATTTTCTGGAGAATCATCCGGATATTTTTCTGCATCATTAGAATTAATTGCTAAAAATGAAATTTTTTTTGGTAAAAAATCATTTGCTAAACGAATCAATTCTGTATTAATATGTTTAACATATGGACAATGATTACAAATAAACATTATTACAGTTGCTTTATTTGAAAAATAATCTTTTAAAAATTTTTTTTTTCCTGAAGAAACTTCTAATAATTCAAAATTTTTGATTTGAATTTTAATTTCTCTAGAAGAAAAAGTTCGTACCATAATTTATAATTTTTTTTTATAACAAAAAACAAAAGATTTTTTCTTTTCTTCTTCAGCTAATTCAGCATCTATTAATATTCTTCCACTATGTTCATCTATCAAAAGTTTATTTCGTTGTATTAACTCTGAATATTTTTGAGGTGTGATTGCTAAATAAGAACCTAATGGAGCTCCTCTTTGTACTGGAGCTACAGCTACTCCATTTTTAACTCCATTTCTAATTCTTTGATAGGTTTTTAATAAATTATTATCTACCTTTTTAGAAAAATATAAAGATTGCTCCAATAAAATTTTTTCTTCTTTATCGTTTTCTAATAAAGTATGATTCAATTCTTTTTTTTTATGAAAAAGGTGTTCTTCTTTATTTTTTAATACATGTTCTTTTTTTTCTAAAATTTCTTTTTCTTTATGAATTTCAATATTCAACTCTTTAATTATTTTTTTAGCTAATTGTATTTCTAATTTTTGATAATCAATTTCTTTATCTAAAGAATATAATTCTTTATGATTTTTTATATGATCCTTTTGTTTTTCATATTTTTTGATCAAAATTTCTGAATATTTAATATTTTTATTTTGCTTATTTATGTTTTCTTTTATAGAAGAAATATTTTCATGAATATTTTCTAATTTTTTTTTTATTTGATCTAGTTCTTCTTCTAGATTTTTTATTTCCATAGGAATGTTTCCACGGAATTTTCGTATTTCATCAATACGAGAATCTATTAATTGAAGATGATATAGTACTCTCAATTGATCTACGACAGTGATTGCTTTTTTATGGACCATAATTAATAAAAATATTTAACTGGATTAGTATGAACTTCTGATTGATAAACAGAAATCGAAGTAAAATTTTTATCTAAAAAAGATTTCAGCAAGTTTTTAGTAAATTTTTCAGATTCATAATGTCCTATATCTACAATTAATATTTTTTTCTCATATTTAAAAAAATCATGATATTTCAAATCAGAGGATATAAAAACATCAGCTTCTTCTTTTACTGAAAATTCTATTCCTAAACGTCCTGAACCTGTAATCATAGCTATTTTTTTAATTTTTTTTCCTGTAAAATTGGAATGTCGAATACAAGGAATATTCATTTTTTTTTTGATAAAAAGAAGAAAATCATATTCATTCATTTTTTCTATAAGATTTCCCACAAAACCTATACCTACATAAGGATTTACATTTTCAAGATTATAAATTTCGTAAGCTACTTCTTCATAAGGATGATTTTTAAAAAGGGCATTTCTTATTATATTTAATTTATAATCAGGAAAAATGACACTAATGCAAGTCTCTTTTTCCATATGAAAAGTTTCTTTTTTACCAAAAAAAGGTTTAGTTTTCATGTTTCCCATGTAACTTCCCAATCCATCAAAATTAAAACTACAATGACTGTAATTAGAAATATTTCCAGCTCCTGCTTCAAACAAAGCATTTCTAACCTTTACAGCGTAATTAATTGGTACATAGGTAATTAATTTTTTTATAGTTTCTTTTTTTGGAAAAAGTACCTTTTCTCTTTTTATTTGTAATAATTTAGAAATATAAGAAGAGGTTCCTTCCCATACAACATCTAAGTTTGTGTGAATTACATAAATAGATATATCATTTTTTAGCGCATGAATTATAATTCTTTCTGAAAACGTTTTTCCAGTAATATTTTTCATAGGCATAAAAATGATAGGGTGAAAAGAAATTATTAAATCACATTTTCTACTAATAGATTCGTCAAAAACTTCTTCCGTGAGATCTAAAGTTATCAATATATTTTTGACTTTTTTATGAAGTGATCCTACTATCAATCCAACGTTATCATAAGATTCTGCATATTCTAGAGGAGCCAAATTTTCCAGTACATCAGCTATATCTCTCACAAACACTTCCATATCAATAAAAATATCCGTTTTAACAAATTTATCAAAAAAAATTGATTTTTATATTTTTTATAGTATAATATAGTATAATAATGAAAATTAAATTCAAACAGAAAGGAAAGGATATGAACATTATTAAAAAAAAACCAAAATGGTTAAAAGTAAGACTACCAATAAGCAAAAATTATCATGAATTGCAAAAATTAGTTTCTTTGCATAAACTGAATACGATTTGTCAAAGTGGGAGTTGCCCAAATATAGGAGAATGTTGGGATAAAGGAGTGGCTACTTTTATGATATTAGGAAATATTTGTACAAGATCTTGTAGATTTTGTGGAGTAAAAACAGGAAAACCTGATAAAATCAATTGGGAAGAACCAGAAAAAATAGCAAAATCCATAAAAATATTAAAAATAAAACATGCAGTATTAACTTCTGTTAATCGGGATGATTTACATGATATGGGTTCTTCTATATGGGTTCATACTATACAAAAAATACGATATTTAAATCCTTTTATTACAATAGAAGCTTTAATTCCAGATTTTAAAGGAGAAAAAAAAATAATAGATAAAATAGTTGATCTGCATCCAGAGGTAATTTCTCATAATGTTGAAACAGTTTCTAGACTAACAAAACAAATTCGTATTCAAGCTCAATATGATCGAAGTCTTAAAGTTTTGCAATATATCAAAGAAAAGAATAGAAATATACGTACAAAAACAGGAATTATGTTAGGATTAGGAGAAACAAAAGAAGAAATTATAGAAACAATGAAAGATATCAAAGAATCTCAAGTGGATATTTTGACAATGGGACAATATTTACAACCTTCTTTAAAACATTATCCTGTTCGTTTTTTTGTTTCTCCAGAACAATTCCAAGAATTGAAAAAAATTGGATTAAAAATGGGGTTTAAATATGTTGAAAGTGGACCATTAGTTCGATCTTCTTATCATGCAGAAAAACACGTAAAATGAATAATTAATAGTTTTTTTTTTCTATTCCGAATATATATTGACTTTTTTTTTCGTTCCACATTTTTTTTTCACATAAAAATTTTTTAATGTAAAAAGATATAGATGTATCATTTCCAAGTTTAGAAAATAAGATAAGTTGTTCAATAGAACGGGTAGTAGCTACATATAACAAATTGATATTGTCAAATTTAATATTTGATTGATAATATTCATAAAAATTACGAATGTTATTGTCATGTTTTATATGTTTGAAATTTTTTTCTATTTCTAAATAAATAGGATTGAATCCATTATATAAATGAGGATTGACATCTATCCATATTTCTTCTTTCGAAGAATCAACATTCCAATCAGTAAAAGGAATAAGAACCACAGGAAATTGCAATCCTTTAGATTGATGAATAGTCATAATACGAATAGCATTGATGTTATTAGAAATCACAATACTTTCTTTTTCTTTTTTTAACTCCCAATAATCTAAAAAATGTATGATTGAATTTTCTGCTATTTTTGTAGTTCTATGAACAAAATCTAAAAAAGAATAGATATATGCATAGTTTTTTTTATTTAATAATCCAAATGCTTCAATAATATCTTCTGATATACTGTATATTGATTTATTATATAATTTGTTTAATGTTAAAGAGTTTTTAAAAAAAATTTTTTTTAAAAAAAGATTTAAAGGTAAAAAAATAATTTTCATAATAAAATCATGATGATTCATCTTAATATGAAAAAATCCTTTTTTTGACAATAAAAAAATTAAAACAACTCTTTTTCGATAATTATATGGGTAAGCAATAATATATAAAAAATTTATTATGATTTGTATTTCAAAATGATTTTTTATTAGTAGAGAAACAGAAGTATTTACAACTATACCATCTTCTACTAGTTTTTCAGATAAAAAATGACCTTCTTTATTATTCCTGACTAAAATAGCAATATCTGATAATGCATATTTTTGTTTCAATAATTTTTCTATTTTATTTTTTATTTTTAAATAAATATATTCTTTGTAATTTTGATTAGAATTTTTAATAAAATTGATTTCTACATATCCACCAGATTTTTTATCTATTTTTTGTTTATAATTCTTATATATATTTTGATAAATTGTAGAATTGAATATTTTAGATATAGATTGATAAAGTGAATTATTAAATTTTACAATTTCTTCATAGCTACGGAAATTTTTTTCTATGCTTCTAATTTTTTTATTATAATTTGACTTAGAATTTATTAATTTTATAAATTGACTTGAGTCACCCCCTCTCCATCTATATATAGATTGTTTAGGATCTCCTACTATCATAGCTGATCCATTTTCTGATAATGCATTTTCAACTAAAATTTGAATATTTTTCCATTGTAAAAATGAAATATCCTGAAATTCATCTATAAAATAATGGTGATATTGTAATCCAATTTTTTCATACATTTTTGGGAATGTTTCTTGTCCAATTTTTTCATAAAGGATTTTATTCAATTCTGTATTTAAAATAATTTTTTTTTCATTTATTATATAACGGAACTCTTTTTCTACTTCGTGTATTATTGATAATATGCTTATATTTTTTAAGAAAAGTTTGTCCAAAAGATAGTTTGATATATTTTTTTTATATAAAAATTTTGTTTCTTCATATAATGAAAGTATTCTTTTTTTATTTTTTTCTATTAGTATTTTTTGATTTTTGTCAGAAAAATATTTTGAATAAAATATTTTTCTTTTCATATATTTTTCAATACGTTCATGAAAAGGATTCAAAAATATATTTTCATTTTTAAATTTTTGGAAAAATCTGGGTAAATCTAAATGAATAAATGAATGTTTTTTAATAAGAGTTTTTTCTAAAAGATTAAAAAATTTTTCTCCTTTTTTTTTACATTCTTTTTCAAAAATTTTGGTTCTTTTGATTAAAATATTTTTTAATTGAATAAAATCTTCCAAAGAATAATTTTTCATTTTTTTTACAGGAAAAAAATTGTTTTCTTTAACCATTATATGAGCTATTTTTAATAATTCTTTTTTTAAATCCCAATTTTTTCCTTTTTTTAGTTTTTCCAAGGAAGATTGAATTAAAACTTTTGACCATTTTTCAGAATTTTTTAATCTGTACAATATATTTTCTACTATTTTTAACAAAAACCGATCGATGTCCATTTCTAAATGGATTTCTCTTTCTGAAAAAAAAGATCTTATAATATTATAGGTAAATTTATCTATTGTACTTACATTTCTAGAAAAAAAATAGAAATCATGTAGAATAGAAAATAATATTTTTTCAGAACGTTGATATAATTGATGTTTTGTTAAATTGAAATTTTTTGTGATATAATCAAACAAAAAACGATATTCTTTTTTAATTTTTTGAATTGAAAATTCTTTTATACACTGTATAATACGATTTTTCATTTCTTCTGAAGCCTTTTTAGTAAAAGTTAAAACTAAAACTCTTTTAAATTCATCAGGATAAGGACTTTTGAGTAAAACATAAAGATAATTTATGACTAAAAGAGTCGTTTTTCCAGAACCAGCTGAAGCGTTATATATTTTTAATGTAGATGGAGAAACTAGCATAGTGAATTTTATTTTATTAAGTTAATTAAAAAAATTTTTTTTATATTTTTTATAAAATTTAAACATATGCATAAAAAATTTCCATTTGGTGTAGCTACTGGTGATCTTGTTACAGAAATATTCGAGTATGCTAAAAAAAATGTATTTTCTATACCAGCTGTAAACGTTGTTGGATCTAATACTATCAATGCTGTTATGGAAACCGCTGCAGAAGTAAATTCTCCTGTTATTATTCAATTATCTAATGGAGGTGCTATTTTTAATGCAGGAAAAGGATTAGATAATGATCAACAAAAAGCAGCAATTCAAGGCTCTATAGCTTGTGCTATGCATGTTCATGAATTGGCTTTATATTACAAAACAACAGTAATTCTTCATACAGATCATTGTTCTAAACCTTTTCTTCCATGGATAGATGGATTGATAGAAGCCAATGAGAAACATTATAAACGTTTTGGAAAAACTTTGTTTAGTTCACATATGTTAGATCTTTCTCAGGAATCTTTAAAAGAAAATATTCACATTTGTGAAAAATATTTCGATAAAATGAATAAAAGTAAAATGACTATTGAAATAGAACTTGGAGTAACGGGAGGAGAAGAGGATGGTATAGATAATTCTAATGTAGAAAACAAAAAACTTTATACTCAACCCGAAGAGGTTGCTTATGCCTATGAAAAATTAATGAAAATCAGTAATAATTTTATAATAGCAGCATCTTTTGGTAATGTACATGGAGTTTATAGACCTGGAAATGTAATACTTCGTCCTGAAATTTTGAAAAATACACAAGAATACATACAAAATAAATTTCATACGAAGACTAAACCCGTTTCTTTTGTTTTTCATGGAGGATCAGGATCAACAGAAGAAGAAATACAAAAAGCTATTAATTATGGAGTTGTTAAAATGAATATAGACACTGATTTACAGTATGCTTTTACTTGTGGAGTTCGAGATTATATGAATCTAAATCAAGAATATTTAAAAAAACAAATAGGAAATCCAAAAGGGGAACATATTCCTAATAAAAAATATTATGATCCTAGAGTCTGGCTAAGAGAAGGAGAGAAATCGTTTAAAAAAATTTTAAGAAAATATTTCAAATTTATGAATAATATTAATACTTTATAAAATAACCATGGCTTGGTTTTTAAGAAAAAAAAAGAATATATCAACATCTATAGATGATAGAAAAGATTTACCAAAAGGTATTTGGTACAGAACTCCTAGTGGAAAGATTATAGATACAGAAGAATTAAAAAAAAACGCTTATGTTAGTCCAGAAGATGGATATCACGTAAGAATTCACAGTCAAGAATATTTTGAAATTCTTTTTGATCATGGAGAATTTATAGAAATGAATGTAAAAATGATGAGCAAAGATCCTATGAAATGGAAAGATTATAAAAAATATTCAGATAGAATTCAAGAAGCAAGAAAAAAAACAAATTTATATGATGCTATTAGAACAGGAGTGGGAAAAATTCAAACAATAAATATTGTGATATCTTGCATGGATTTTTCATTTATAGGAGGATCTATGGGATCTGTAGTCGGAGAAAAAATATCTAGAGCGATCGAATATTGTATTGATAAAAAATATCCATATGTATTAATTTCTAAATCTGGAGGAGCAAGAATAATGGAATCCTCTTTTTCATTAATGCAAATGGCTAAAACTATAGCTAGACTTACCCAATTACGTGATGCTAGAATCCCTTATATTTCCGTTTTAACTGATCCAACTACAGGAGGTGTTACTGCTTCTTACTCTTTACTTGGAGATATAAATATAGCAGAACCAGGAGCTCTTATTGGATTTGCTGGTCCTAGAGTAATTAGAGAAATCATAGGAAAAGATCTTCCAAAAGGATTTCAAACAGCAGAATTCTTAATGAATCATGGATTTATCGATTTAATTTCTCCTAGAACCAAATTAAAAAAAAACATATATAATTTAGTTTCTATGATGATATAAAATCATTCCCATTCAATAGTAGATGGCGGTTTAGAAGTAATATCATATGCAATTCGATTAATTCCATCAACTTCATTAGTAATTCTATTTGAAACTTTTTCTAAAAAATCATAAGATAAATGTGAAAAAGTAGCAGTCATAAAATCTTCAGTATTCATTACACGTAAGATAGCTGCATATTCATATGATCGTTTATCACCTTTAATTCCTACAGATTTTACAGGAAGTAAAACAATAAAAGCTTGACTCACTGAATTGTATATATCGTAATTTTTTAATTCTTGCGAAAGAATATTTTCTGCTTCTTTTAAAATGGAAATTTTTTTTTCATTAATTTCTCCAATAATACGAATACCGAAACCTGGGCCAGGGAATGGATGACGATATAAAATTTCTTTTGAAATCCCTAATTTTTCTCCTATCTCTCTTACTTCATCTTTAAATAATTCTTTTAATGGTTCTATAAGTTTGAATTTTTTCAGTTCTTTCGGTAATCCTCCTACGTTATGATGAGATTTTATAGAATTTTTTTTTAAATAAACAGAAGATTCAATAACATCTGAATAAATGGTCCCTTGTGCTATAAATTCAACATTTTCAATTTTTTTCGATTCCTCTTGAAAAATAGAGAAAAATTCTTCTCCTATTACTTTTCTCTTTTTTTCAGGATCCACAATTCCAATTAGTTTAGATAAAAAACGGTTTTTAGCATCTATTATTTTTATGTCAAAATTCATTTTTTGACATAAAAAAAAAATTTTTTCTTTTTCGTTTTTCAGTAATAATCCTGTATCTACAAAAATACAACTTAAAGAATTACCAATAGCTTTATGAATAATATAAGCAGTTACAAAAGAATCTATCCCTCCAGAAAAACCTAATAAAACTTTTTTTTTATTAACACGTTGTTTAATATCATTTATCGTTTTTTGAACAAAATGATTGAGTTTCCAATTTGAATTACATTTGCAAATATGAAAAACAAAATTTTTTAACATAGATACTCCATATTCTGTATTTTTTACTTCTGGATGAAATTGAACTGCATAAATATCTTTACTAATATGACTCATGGCTGCAATATGACAAGATGATGTATGTCCAATTACTTGAAATTCTGTTGGAATATTTTTGACTTCATCAAAATGACTCATCCAAACAATTGATTGATCGGGAATACCATGAAATAAACTATGATTTAAATGATCTATGATAAAGTTAGATTTTCCATATTCTTTGTATTTTGATTTTTTTATTTCTCCTCCAAAAAGAAAAGAAATAAGTTGCATCCCATAACAAATACCGAATATAGGAATATTCATTTGAAAAAATTTTTTTGATATTAATGGAGAATTTTTTTCATAAACAGAATAAGGTCCTCCCGATAGAATCAATCCTTTAGGTTTTTTTGAAATTATATGAGATATAGAAATATCATTATAATGATATAACAAAGTATATACTCCTACATCTCTAATTCTTCTAGCAATCATATGACTATATTGAGATTCAAAATCTAATATGAGTATAAAATCTTTTTTCATTTTTTTTTTATGCTGTTAAATTATAAACCAATATCTTTTCTGAAATATAAATTATCAAATTGAATTTTTTTAACCTTATCATAAGCTTTTTTTCTAGCTTCTTGAATCGTATTTCCTGTTTCTACTATGTTAATTACTCGTCCACTTGATGTAATCCATTTTTCTTGTTCTCTTTTTGCTCCAGCAATATAAAAAGGTTCTTGTAAAGAATTTAATCCTGTTATAATTTTTCCACTTTCATATTTTTCAGGATATCCTACAGATGATAAAACTACGCAACAAGAACATAATTTTTTCCAATCAAAAAATATTTCTTTCTTCTGAAAAGAAGATTGAATAACATTTAGAAAATTACTTTTCATTAATGGAAATAAAGTTTGAGCCTCAGGATCTCCGATACGAGTATTGTATTCTAATAAATAAACTTTGTTATGACTAATCATTAATCCAAAATATATGAATCCAAAAAAGGTTAATTTCTCTATAATTAATCCTTCTAAAGTAGGTTCTAAAATATTTTTTTTAAAGTCTATCCAAATCGAATTTTTCATATGTGGATTAGGAACAATCGCGCCCATTCCTCCTGTATTTAATCCTTGTTCATTTTCACCAATTTTTTTATAGTCTTTAGCCGATAAAAAAGGAATTATATTTTTTTTATTAAAAAAAGCTATAATCGAAGCTTCGTTTCCTTTTAAAAATTCTTCTATAATAATCTGATTTCCAGATTCTCCAAATTTTTTCTTGATCATAATATTTTGTAATACTTCTATTGCGTCATTTGGATTATGAGTCAAAAAAACTCCTTTTCCAGCAGCTATTCCGTTAGTTTTAATAGCTATAGAATTTGTGTTTTTTTTTAAAAAATTAATTGCTTTTTCATAACAATAAAAAATTTTATATTTAGGAGTACGAATTCCATATTTCCTCATAAAAGATTTCGCAAAAATTCGATCTCCTTCAAGTTTAGCCGCTAGGTAATGCGGTCCAACTATTTTTAATCCAAAATTTTGAAAAATATCTACAACACCTTTCAATAAAAAAACTTCTGATCCTACAATAGTTATATCTATTGTATTTTTTTTAGAAAAAAAACCTAAATCTAATACAGTATGATGATTTTCAATATTTTTTCCTATTATACTTGTTCCTCCGTTTCCAGGATAAAAATAAAGATCTATTGAAGGATCATCTTCCAATAATTTTTTACCTATAGCATGTTCACGTCCTCCTCCTCCAAGAATTAAAATTTTCATGATTTTTAATGTTTAAAGTGTCTTTCCCCAGTAAAAGCCATTGCTATTCCATAATCGTCACAAGCTTTTATAGATTCTTCATCCCGTATAGATCCACCTGGTTGAAGAATTGCACGTATTCCACCAAAACGAGCCGCTTCATCTACAACATCTCGAAAAGGAAAAAAAGCATCAGATACGAGAACTAATCCATCCTGACTTTTTTCTACAGCTCTTTCTATAGCTTGACGAGCTGCCCAAATTCTGTTAGTTTGACCTCCAGAAATACCTAAAGTTTGCGTTCCTTTAGCTACAACAATCGCATTAGATTTTACATATTTTACTACTTTTTGAGCAAAAAATAAAGATTTTAGTTCTTGATCACTAAATTCTTTTTTAGTAACTATTTTGTAATTTTTTCCATAAGGAAAAAAATAATCTGATTCTTGTACTAAAATTCCTCCATCTATTTGGACATATTCTAGTTGATCTGAAATAGGTTCGTTGATACTAATAATTCTAATATTTTTTTTGATTTTTAAAATATTTAAAACATCTGTTTCATAACTCGGTGAAAGAATAACTTCTAAAAAAATGTGATTAATTTCTTTTGCGAGTTCCTTTGTAATTGGTACATTCACAGCCATTATTCCTCCAAAAGAAGAAATAGGATCAGCATAATATGTTTTTTGAAATGCCTCAATAATATTTCTGCCTAATGCGACACCACAAGGTGTCGAATGTTTTACTGTACAACAAGCAGGTTCAGAAAATTGAGTAACAACTTTCCACGCTATATCCATATCTCTTAAATTATTAAATGATAACTTTTTTCCATGCAATTGATGAAAATTTCGCATGGCTCCTTCATGAATTGTATTAACGTAATAAGCTGCTTTTTGATGAGGGTTTTCTCCATAACGGAGATTCATTTTCTTTTCATAAGAAGAATGTAAATAAATAGGAAATTTTTCATCTAAAAGATATTGAGAAATAGAAGAATCGTAATAAGAAGTAAAATTAAATGCTTTTCCTGCCAATTTTTTCCTTAATTTTAAGGAAGGAAATCCATAATGTTCAATTTCATTTTGAACTAGTTTATAATCATTATTATCTGTAATAGCCGTGACATGTAAAAAATTTTTAGCAGCTGCTCTAAGCATAGAAGGTCCACCTATATCAATAAATTCTATTAATTCTTTAGTAGAATAATTTTTATGTATTTTTTCAAAGAATGGATAAAAATTCACTAATACAATATCAATAAGATTAATATTATAATGAAGAACATATTTCATATGTTCTTCTATGGAACGATTAGCTAAAATCCCTATATATATATTAGGATGAAGAGTTTTTACTCTTCCATCTAAAATTTCAGAAAAAGAAGTTAAATCAGATATATTGATGATATTTGATAATCCTTTTTTTACAAAATATTGAAAAGTTCCTCCTGTAGAAACAATTTGATATCCTTTTTGATTCAAAAAACTCACGAAATCAAACAATTTTTCATTTTTTTCATAAACACTAATTAAAGCTCTTTTCATAATACATACTACTAATTAATTATTTTTTAAGTACATTTTTTAGTATTATTAACTAACATAAAAGTTGGTTAATAGATTGAATTAATATTTCTTTTTCTATTATAGAAACTTTTTCTGATAAAGAAATAGGAGTTTCTTTTGAATCAATTTGACATGTTTTTTTCAAAATTATATCTCCTAAATCCACATTTTTTGTAACATAATGAACTGTAGCTCCTGATATTTTCTCCTTATTTTTTATAACTTCTTGATGTACTTTCATTCCATACATTCCTTTTCCTCCATATTTAGGTAATAAGGAAGGATGAATATTTATAATCTTATTTAACCATTTTTCACAAAAATCTGTATCAAGTATGGAAAGAAATCCTGAAAGAACTATAATATTTGGAATATATCTTATCAATATATTGTCTATTTCTTTAGAAAGAAATTTTTTTTTAGTTTTTATTAAAGAAAGTACAGGGATATCATTTTCTAATGCACATTGAATGGCTTGACACCATCTATCAGAAATTACTATATTTATCATAAAATTATAAAGCAAACCGCTTTTGATTGCTTGTAAAATATGTTGCATATTGGTCCCTTTTCCAGAAACTAAAATAGCGATTCTTTTCATGAAAAGATTTATTATTTCAAAAATACTTTTTTATTTCCTTTTACAATATACCCTAAAACAAAAGGTTTTTCTCCTAATAGAGAAAGTTTCTCTAAAATAGAACATTTATCTTTCATAGAAATTACTATAATCATTCCTACTCCCATATTAAAAGTATTCCACATTTTACATTCTGATATATTTCCTTTTTTTTGAATGTAATTGAAAACAGGTTGAATCGGAATTTTTTCTTTTTCTACTACAGCTGATAAATTTTCTGGAATGATTCGATATAAATTATCTGAAATTCCTCCTCCAGTAATATGAGCTAATCCGTGAATTAAAAATTTTTTTAATAAAATATGAATAGGAAAATGATAAATTCTAGTTGGGGTTAAAAGTGTTTCATAAAATGGTTTTTTTTGAAAATATATCGTAAAATCTTCTGTAGAAAAAATATTTCGAATCATAGAAAAACCATTACTATGTACACCTGATGAAGGAAGTCCTATTAAAATATCTCCTTCATTAATTAATTTCTTCCCATCTATAAGATGATTTTTTTCTACAACTCCTACACAAAATCCAGCTATATCATAATCGTTTTCTTTATAAATACCAGGCATTTCCGCAGTTTCTCCTCCAATCAGACAAGTATTTGTTTTTTTGCAGGAAATTGCTATTCCTTGTACAATTTTTTCTATAATAGTAGAATTTAATTTTCCACAAGCTAAATAATCTAAAAAAAATAAAGGAATGGCTCCATGACATAAAACATCATTTGCACACATTGCAAAACAATCTTTTCCAATTACATCATATTTTTTATAGTCTATAGCCAAACGTAGTTTGGTTCCAACTCCATCAACTCCAGATACTAAAATAGGTTCTTTGTATCCAAATTCATATATTTTATAAAATCCTGAAAAATGATCTAATGTACTTATAACCATTTTATTATAAGTTTTTTCCAAAATACTACTAATCGCAATGTTGCTTTTTTTTAATTTTATATTTTTCATTTTTTTTGAACTGGATAATTTCCGGTAAAACAACCAAAACAATAATGAGTACTTCCAAGAATATCTATTAAATTCTCCATACTTAAAAATTCTAAACTATCTACATTTAGAATTTTTGCTATATTTTTTTTATCAATATAATTATATGATATGAGATCTTTTTTACTTGGAGTATTTACTCCTAAATAACATGGACCTATAATAGGAGGAGAAGCACTTCTAAAATGAATTTCTTTAGCTCCTGCTTTTCTTAATATATAAACCAATCTACGACTGGTAGTTCCACGAACTATAGAATCATCAATAATAACAATACGTTTTCCTTTGATTTCATCTAATATAGGATTTAATTTTAAGTTTACCATTTTCTCCCGCATTTTTTGTTTGGGTAAAATAAAAGATCTTCCAATATATTTATTTTTTACTAAAATAGGTTTGAAAGGAATTCCAGAAGCTTTGGAATATCCAATAGAAGCTGGAACTCCAGAATCTGGAACTCCAATAACTACATCAGCTTTTACTGGATATTGTTCATAAAGTTTTTCTCCACTTTTTTCACGAATTTCATAAACATTTACATTTTCAATTAAAGAATCAGGACGAGAAAAATAAATGTACTCAAAAGAACATATTCTTTTTTTTGAATTTTTCATTTCTGTAAGTTTATAAAATTGAGTTGATTGATTATCCACAATTATAATTTCTCCTGGAAATAAATCTCTAATATAAAATCCTCCAACAGAATCTATTCCACATGTTTCAGAACTAAATATGTAAGTATTTTCATTCAACATTCCATAACATAAAGGACGTATTCCGTTTGGATCTCTAAATGCAGCTATTTTATTATCCATAAGTACAATAACAGAATAAGCTCCTTTAATATCAATAGTTGTTTTTTGAATAGCTTTTTTTAAATTATTGTCAAATTCTAATAAATATTTTTGTATTAAACGTAAAATTACTTCTGAATCTGAGTATTCTGATATAAAATTTATTCCTTTAGATTCCAATTTTTTACGAATAGATTCAGCATTGACTAAATTTCCATTATGGACAATAGATATTGTACTTCTACCATAAGTATTTTCACCAAAAAAAGGTTGAATATTTTTTTTGCTTTGTCCTCCTTCTGTAGAATAACGAGTGTGTCCAATTACAGCATTTCCATGATAACATTCAGAATTAGAAATTTTTCTGAAAAAATCTAAAACAAGACCTTCGCTTTTATGTGATATAATAAATCCATCTCGTAAAACAGAAAAACCACAAGCTTCTTGTCCTCTATGTTGTAATGCAAATAAACCAAATTGAATTAAAGAAAAGGTATCTACTTTATCGGGAGAATAAATGCCAAAAATACCACATTCATCATGAAACTTATCAAAGTAATAATTATTTTCCAGAATAGAAGTGAATAATTGAGATATCATTATTTTGTTCTTTTGGAAAAAGAATATCTTTGTTCCATTATTTTAATTAATGTATTAACTTAACTTACATTTAACCTTTTTAATATTTCTATATATATATCAAATACTTCTTCTTTTTCTTTAAAACCCCTTCGAAATAAATCCTTGTCTAATTTTTTCATTGTTCTTTTATCCCAAAAACGACAAGTATCTGGACTGATCTCATCGGACAATACGATTTCATTTTTATAATTTTTCCCGAATTCGATTTTAAAATCGACTAATATAATATTTTTATCAAAAAAGTATTTTTTGATAAAAATATTGATTTGAGATGTGATATTATAAATGGTATTTAATTCTTCATGAGAAACAATTTTTAAAAATACTGCATGATAATCATTAATTAAGGGATCTTTTAATTTATCATTTTTGTAAAATATTTCAAAAATAGGATCATATAAATTAATTCCTTCTTTTATTCCTAAACGTTGAGACATACTTCCAGAAACAATATTACGAACAACAAATTCTAAAGGAATCATATCTACTTTATGACATAATTGTTCTCTATTGTTTATTTTTCGGATAAAATGGGTTTTAATATTACAAGAATTTAAAAATTGAAAAATCAATGTAGTGATTTCATTATTTAAAACTCCTTTATCTTGTATAAAACTTTTTTTTAATCCATCTAAAGCAGTTATATTATCTGTATGATGAATTATAACTTCAAATGGATTATCAGTATTATATACTTTTTTTGTTTTACCTTCTATTAAAATATTTTTTTTAATAATGCAGCTGCTCATGATAATAAATTTTGCTTAATTTCAGTTATCAATTTCTTTTTTTTTTTCATTCTGAATTTGAGCAATAATTCTCTAATATTTTGATATTTTATAGCTAGAATATGAATAGCAAGTAAAGCTGCATTATAGGAATTATTTATTCCTACTGTAGCAACGGGGACATCTTTTGGCATTTGTATCATAGAAAAAAGGGCATCAATTCCTCCTAAAGATCCATAATTATTATTACAATGAATTGGGACTCCTATTACAGGTAAAATTGTTTTAGAAGAAATAATTCCAGGTAAATGAGCAGATAATCCAGCTCCTGCAATAATGACATCGGATCCTTCGGATTCTACTTTTTTGATGGTTTCTGATAAAATATCTGGTAATCTATGTGCGGAAATTACATAAGATTTATAACTGATGTTAAATGTTTTTAGTACTTCCGATGTGATTTTCATAATTGATCTATCGGAAAGACTTCCAAAAAATATAGCCACTTTCATAATTTATATTTAAATTTTTATAAGAAATATTGTACTGCATTTTTAAAAATCGAATGTTTATGAATATTAGGAATATTTTTTAATAATCCATGATCATAACGTTCCGGATGAGTCATTCTTCCATAAATTTTACCATCTTCACTTAATAATCCTTCAACCGCTTCAACAGATCCATTCGGATTGTATAATCTATCTAAACTTGGATTTCCTTCCAAATCTACATATTGCGTGGCAATTTGATTTTTATTCAGTAAAATATTGATTGTATCTTGATTTGCATAAAATCTTCCTTCACTGTGAGATATGGGAAGAGTATATATTTTATTTTTCATTCCATTTAACCATGGAGAATGATCAGAAATAACTTTAATATGAACACATTGGGATATATGTTTTTTTACTTTATTGTAAGTCAATGTAGGATAATTATGATTTCTTAAACAAATTTTACCATAAGGTAACAATCCAGATTTTATTAGACCTTGAAACCCATTACAAATTCCTAAAATCAATCCATCTTTATCAAGAAAATATTTAATAGCATCTTGAATGTATGGATTATGTAATATAGATACAATAAATTTAGCAGACCCATCTGGTTCATCTCCAGCACTAAAACCTCCACAAAGCATAAATATTTGTACGGATTCTATATGTTTTTTAAAATAAAATATAGATTCTATAATGTCTTTATCATTTAGATTTTTAAATACCAAAGTTTTTACAATTGATCCTTCTTTTTCAAATGCACGAATCGATTCAAATTCACTATTTGTTCCAGGAAATATAGGAATAAAAACATGAGGTTTCCCTTTTTTTTTGAATTGACATTTCCATATGAAAGAATTTTCTTTTTTATTTTTCTTGTTTTTGTTTTTTTGTAGATTATTTTTTTCTTCTATTTTAGTTTCTGTTTTTTCTTTTTCACCAAAAATAGGATGAAAAGTTTTTACCCAATTTTTTATAGATTCATCTATGTGAATAGATATTCCATTAAAATTTAAATATTGATCATCAATAATCTCTCCTATTAGAATAAAATTACTATCTGAGATGTTAGATGAAGATTCTACGATTAAGGATCCTATATTTATTTCAAGTAAATCATCGTAATAATCAATAACAGCTCCTAAACGATTTCCAAAAGACATCTTGGCAAGAGCAACAGAAATCCCTCCATCTTTTACTGTTTTTACAGAAACAATTTTTCCTGAACTAATTCCTTCATAAACTTGGTCATAAGCTTTTTTTAAAGAATGAAAATCTGGCATTTCATTTTTTAATGAATTATGATCATACAAATAAATTTTATTTCCAACTTTTTTAAATTCAGGAGATATGATATGAGAACACTCTCCTGTAGAGACGCCAAATACGATCAATGTTGGCGGAACATGCAAATCTTTATACGTTCCAGACATAGAATCCTTTCCACCTATAGAAGCTAATTCTAAAGACATTTGAGCATGATAAGCTCCTAATAAAGCAGAAAAAGGTTTTCCCCAATTGTTTGGATTATTTCCTAATTTTTGATAGTATTCTTGAAAACTAAAATAAGTATTTCTATAATTTCCACCCATAGAAACAATTTTAGAAATACATTCAACAACAGCATAAGCTCCTCCATGAAAAGGACTCCAAGAAGAAATTTCAGGATGAAACCCCCAAGAAACTAAACTTACTGTATTTGTATTTCCTTTGAAAATAGGAATTTTTTGTACACTTCCCTCAGATGGAGTCATTTGATATTTTCCTCCAAAAGGCATTAAAACTGTAGTTGCTCCTACAGTACTATCGAACATTTCTACTAAACTTTTTTGAGAAGCTATATTTAATTTAGAAAGAGTTTTTAAAAATATTTTTTTACTAAAAGAAATATTTTTTGACTTTTTAAAGGGAGAAATTGAAGTGGGAGAATAGACATGAACAGTTTGCTCTTTATCAGATCCTTTTGTATTTAAAAAAGAACTTTTGACATTAAAAATTTCTTTTTCTTTATAATAAAAAATGATACGTTTATTATTAGTGATTTTTCCTATAGGGACAGACACAATATTTTCTTCGTGAGAGAAATGAATAAATTTTTTTACATTTTTTGGATCTAATATTACGGCCATACGTTCTTGAGATTCAGAAAGTGCAATTTCTATAATATCTATATTTTCTGAATTTTTTAATGGAATTTTGTCTAAATAAAGTTCTAAACTATCACTTAGTTCACCTATAGCAACAGAAGCTCCTCCTGCTCCAAAATCATTACATTTTTTTATCAAAGAAATAACTTTTTTTTTTCTGAAAAATCTTTGAATTTTTCTTTCTACTATTGGATTTCCTTTTTGTTTTATATAATTTTTATCATCAATATTATATTCATTAGAGGAATCTGTAGCTCCTCCAATTCCTTCTTTTTTTGTTAATCCTCCAATTAACAAAATGATATCTCCTTTTTTTGGTTTATCCTGTTTAACAAAATTAACAGGTACCGCACCAACAACCATACCGATTTCCATTCTTTTAGCTTGATATCCATCATGATAAATTTCATGAACATGAGTTGTTGCTAATCCGATTTGATTTCCATAAGAACTATAACCACGAGCTGATTCGAGACAAATTTTATATTGTGGTAATTTTCCATGAAATGTTTTTGAATTAATAGGATCTGCAGCTCCACTCAATCTGATTCCTTGATAAACAAAAGCTCTTCCTGACAAAGGATCACGAATAGCTCCTCCTACACAAGTAGAAGCTCCTCCAAAAGGGTCTATTTCAGTCGGATGATTATGAGTTTCATTTTTAAATAATAAATACCATTTTTCTTTTTTTTTATTTTCTGTGAAATCTACATCTATCATAATAATACACGCATTATGCTCATCTGATGAAACATAATTCTTTAATTTTCCCTTTTTATAAAGAATTTTTGCAGGTTGATTAGACAAATCCATCAGACTTATAGGATGTTTTGACCTTCCTATTAAATCTCGATTTTTTAAATATTTTCTAAAAATATTTTGATATGTTTTTTTTAATGGGCCATAAAAAGATATATTGACCAATTTTGTAAAAAATGTTGTATGACGGCAGTGATCAGACCAGTAAACATCAAATATACGTAATTCTTCTTGTGTTGGATTTCGCTTTTCTTCATTGAAATATTTCTGTATAAATAGCAAATCATCAATACTCATAGAAAAATTACATGTATTATGAATTTTTTTGATTTCTTCAATAGAAAAATTCACAAAATTACTTATAACTTTTATCTTATTTTTTTTATTCTCTATATTTGAATTTGAACATGATTTCACATAAAACTTTCTAATTTTTTCAAAATCTTGATTTTTTTTTAAACCAATAAATTCAATTAATTTTCCAGTTTTTACAGAAACCATAGTAGATTTTTTTGGATTTAGGACTTTTATGCATTGCATAGCTGCATCAGCTCTGTCGTCATTTTTTTCCGGAAAAAATTCGATATATGAAGTATTCAAATGTATTTTCTTGTGCAAAATATCCGTAACTGGATCTACAAAAACTTTTGACAAACTTTCTAAAAAAAGTTTTTCATTGATGTTAAATATATCATATGTATAATAAATAATTACATTATACAATGAGATATTCATATTTATTAATTCATCGTATAATTTTCTAGAATCAATATCAAAAGGACTTCTTTTTTGTATATAAATTCTGAAATTCATTATTATTTATTTATTCATATATTTATTAAACTTTTCGATCCATATTATTATCAATGTCAATAAGATTGGAAAAACGATTTAATATAGGATTTACTTTTGAATCGACAAATTCTAAAGTTTGATCTGAAGAAAATCCTATCAAATTTTTAGGATTGAGAATTTGATTCATTTTTTCTTCATGAATTGGTATTTTTTTATCATGTAAAATACGTTTAATAAAATCATTTTCCATTCCTTCTAATTTAATTTTATTATTAGTTTTCATAGCATGAATTCGTATTCTTTCATGAATATCCTGTCTATCTGCTCCATTTTTTACACATTCAACAATAATATATTCAGTGATTAAAAAAGGAAGTTCTTCTTTTATATGTCTATTAATAATTTTAGGATATACAACAATATTTTCTAATATATTGTTCCAAATCATTAAAATAGAATCTACTGCTAAAAATGATTGTCCTATAACTAATCTTCTGTTTGCGGAATCGTCTAAAGTACGTTCTAACCATTGAGTCGCGGCAACTAAAGCTGAACTATTAGATAAAGAAATAACATATTTAGCTAAAGAAGCCATACGTTCACTACGTATTGGGTTTCGTTTATAAGCCATTGCACTAGATCCAATTTGTTCATTTTCAAAAGGTTCTTCCATTTCTTTTAAGTTTTGTAATAAACGTAAATCGTTACTAAATTTGTGAGAAGATTGAGATATGTTAGATAATAAATTCAATATTTGAGCATCTACTTTTCTGTCATATGTTTGTCCTGTAATGGAAAATACATTTTTGAATCCAAATTTTTTTGATAATTTTTTTTCTAAATATTTGACTTTTTGTAAATTTCCATTAAATAGTTTTTTGAAACTATCTGCTGACCCAACAGTTCCTTTAACTCCTCTAAAATGAATATTTTCTAATCTAAATTCTAATTCCTCTAAATCTAAAAGTAAACTTTGTAACCATAAAGCAGAACGTTTTCCAACAGTAGTTAATTGAGCTGGTTGATAATGAGTAAAAGCTAAAGTAGGAATATTATGATATTCTAAAGTAAAATTTCTAAGACGAAAAATAATATTAATCAATTTTTTTAATAAAATATTCAATCCATCACGAATTAAAATAATATCTGTATTATCTCCTAAAAATGCACTTGTAGCTCCTAAATGAATAATAGGTCTAGCTATAGCAGCTTTTTCTCCTAAAGCATATAAATGAGCCATAACATCATGTTTAAATTTTCTTTCATAAAAAGAAACTCTTTCCCAATCGATATCATTTAAATGATTTTTTAAATCAATAATTTGTTCATTGCTGATATTTATCCCTAATTCTTTTTGAATTTCTGCTAAATATAGCCACAATTTTCTCCAAGTTATAAACTTTTTTCTTGGAGAAAAATTATATAACATTTCTTTACTACTATATCGTTCTATTAAAGGATTTTTATATTCTTTCACACCACACTATTTAATTATAAGTAGAAATTCTAAAAAACAAAGATTTATTTTTAATGATATTTTGATTTCTTTCCGATCCAACAGAAATTAATACAATTTCTATATTTAGATAGTTCTCAATAAATTTAATGTATTTTTTACAATTATTTGGTAAATCTTCGTACTTATGGACATGAGATATATCTTGCTTCCATCCAGGTAAATCTATATAAATTCCTTTTACATTTTTTTTTCCATTCACTGGAAAATATTGAATAATTTTATCATCATATTTGTATTTTACACATGTTTTAATAATATCAAATCCACTTAAAACATCCAGTTTTGTAATAACTAAATAATTAATTCCATTAATCATACAAGAATATTTAAGTGCAATTAAATCCAACCATCCACATCGTCTTGGACGTTTCGTAGTTGCTCCATATTCATTTCCTTTATGACGTATGATATCTCCAATTTCATCTTTTATTTCTGTAGGAAAAGGACCAAATCCTACACGAGTACAATATGCTTTTGTTATTCCTATAAAATTTCCTAAAAAATTAGGAGGAATTCCAGATCCTATGCATACTCCTCCTGTAGAAGTTGAAGAAGTGGTCACATATGGATATGTTCCATAATTAATATCCAACAACATAGCTTGTGCTCCTTCAAACAGAATTTTCTTTTTTTTATAAAAATCATCATGAATTTCATAAACTGCATCTATAATACGATCAGAAAGAATTTTTGCATATTCTATATATTCTTCATAAATAGATTGAAAAGAAAGAGGTTTTTTTTTAAAAATTTTTGTAAACATTTGATTCTTAATATCAATGTTGTACCTTAATTTTTGACGAAAAACTTCTAAATTTAATAAATCTAAAGCACGAATTCCTGTACGAGAAATTTTATCTACATAAGTAGGACCGATCCCTTTGTGTGTAGTTCCAATTGATTTATCTCCTAGAGATTCTTCTTGATACCGGTCTAATAAACGATGATAAGGCATAGTAATATGTGCTCTTTTTGCTAAAAAAACTTTAGATGTATTGATTCCTATTGATTCCAAATTTTTGATTTCTTGTATCAAAGATTGAGGATCAATTACTACTCCAGGTCCAATAATACATTTTACATTAGAATAAATAACTCCAGAAGGAATTAAATGAAGAACGAAATAATGATTTTTGATATGAATAGAATGACCTGAATTATTTCCTCCTTGATAACGGATCACACAATCCGAATTTTTAGCAAGTAAATCTGTAATTTTTCCTTTCCCTTCGTCACCCCATTGGAGACCAACAATAACATTTGAAGGCATGATTGTCTATTTTGATTCTTAATAACAAAGTTAATTTTTATATATAATAATAAAAAAACATTTTAATCTATTTTTTTTTAAAGTTTTGTTTTATATGTTGATAAGCTAATTTTGTAGCTTTTCTTCCTCTAGGGGTTCTGACTAAATATCCTTCTTGTATCAGAAAAGGTTCATAAACTTCTTCTATAGTATCAGAATTTTCGCTAACGGCTGTTGCTATTGTATTGATTCCGACAGGACCTCCTTGAAAATGGTTGATAATATATGATAGAATTCTATTATCCATTTCATCTAATCCATGTTTATCTACATTAAGAGCTTGTAATCCTAAATTACATATATTAATATCAATAGTTCCATTTCCTTTAATTTGTGCAAAATCTCGAATTCTACGTAATAAAGCATTAGCTATACGTGGAGTCCCACGACTCCTATTTGCTATTTCATAAGAAGCCTCTTGCGTAATTGGAATATTTAATAATTTTGCACTACGATTTACAATGTTATTTAATAATTCTTTTTCATAATAACTAAGACGAAAATTAATACCAAATCTAGAACGCATAGGAGCTGTTAGTAATCCTGATCGTGTCGTTGCACCAATTAAAGTAAAAGGAGACAAATCTATTTGTACTGATCTGGCATTAGATCCAGAATCTATAATAATATCGATTTGATAATTTTCCATAGCTGAGTACAAATATTCTTCGACAATTGGAGAAAGTCGATGAATTTCATCAATAAAAATTACATCGTTTATTTTTAAATGAATTAGTAATCCAGCTAAGTCTCCAGGTTTATCTAAAACAGAACCTGAAGTAACAGTTATATTCACACATAATTCATTAGCCACTATATGAGCAAGGGTTGTTTTTCCTAATCCTGGAGGTCCATGAAATAAAATATGATCTAAAGCTTCCTTTCTTTTTTTAGCCGCTTGAATAAAAATTTTTAGATTATCTAATATTTCATATTGTCCAATAAAATCTTGAATTTTTTTGGGATTTAAAGATTCTTCTAAAAAAGATGACACTATAATATATATTTTAACGTTAAAATTTAGAAAAGGCTAAATAAAAAAAATAATAACAAATTCCAAGATTTTAAAATATTTAATATAGTATAATTTGTTAAATCAAACTGGATAGGAACAACGGATACATATCCATTTTTTAATGCCCATTCATCTGTATCTATTTTCTTATCAAAATTTACAAAATCTCCTACTAACCAATAATAAGTTCTTCCTTTAGGATTATAACGTTTATCAAAACTTTCTTTCCATTTAGACTTTGCTTGTCTGCATATTCTGATTCCTTTAATTTGTTCTTTTTTTAATTTAGGAATATTAACATTCAAGCTGATTATTGTTTTTTTTTCTGTAATCGAATTATAAAGAATTTTTTTTACAATATAACATACATATTTTTTTGATGGTTCAAAATCAGCATTCCAATCAAAATCTAAAAGAGAAAATCCTACAGATGGGATTCCTTCAATGCTAGCTTCAAGTACCGCAGAGACAGTACCAGAATACATAATATTTATAGAAGAATTTGAACCATGATTAATCCCTGATACACAAATATCAGGTTTTCTTGGAAGAATATCACTAATTGCTAATTTAACACAATCAACCGGAGTTCCAGAACATTTCCATTCTTTTTGATTTCCATTATCTATTTTAACTGAATCACAATATAATACCGTATTCATTGTTATTCCATGTCCTACTCCAGATTGAGGTTTGCTTGGAGCCACTACATATACTTCTCCTAAAAGATTCATAAAATGAATAAGAGCTCTAATACCTGGAGCGACAATTCCATCATCATTTGTGACTAAAATAATTGGTTTTTTATTCATTTTATTATATAAAATTATTAGATAAAAACTATATACATATAATATAGAATTATAATTTTACTAATATTTTTCAATCAATACATAATTGTGAATATGAAAAAAATAAAAAAACTGAATGATATTAAGTATATAATAATTAGTTTATTTTTCATTTTTTCATTAAGTTTATGTTCTCCATTAGGAGAACAAGAAAAACATCGTATAGTACTTAAAACTATATATAAAACACTTTACTTTCTACATCCAAATCCCATTCCTATAGATAATGATTTTTCAATAAAAGTGTATAATACATATTTTGAAAAATTAGACAATCAAAAACGTTTTTTTCTACAAAAAGATATAGAAGATCTTTCTGTATATAAAGAAAAAATAGATGATTATTGGATTCATGGAGATCCTTTTTTTTTTAATATTATTATGAAACGTTTTTTTAAAAGAGTACAAAATGTCGAATCTATATGTCTTCAAATATTAAAAACATCTTTTAATTTTAATAAAAAAGAAATGTATGTACTTGAAAAACAAAATTTGTTTTATCCAAAAAATCAAAAAGAATGGGTTGAAAAATGGAGGAAATACTTAAAGTATTTGACTTTACTAGAAATCATCACTTCTAAAAATCAAAAAAAATTTTTTAAAAATACATTTTTAAAAAATGAAAAAATATCAAGAAAAAAAGTGGAAGAATATATGAAGGAATATTTTAGAAGATTAAAAATGAAAAAAGAATCTGATTGGTTCTCTATATATGTCAATACTATAACAACTCAATATGATCCCCATACTAATTTCTTTTCTCCTAAAGAAAAAGAAATTTTTGATTTAAATATATCTGGACAAACAGAAGGAATTGGTATAGAATTACAAGATGATAAAGGATATCCAACCGTCGTTAAACTTATTACAGGTGGACCTGCATGGAAAAACAAAAAAATAGAAGTAGGAGATAAAATTATACGAGTAGCAAAAAATATAAATTCAGAATCACAAAACATTGTAGGAATGTTATTAGAAAATTCTATTCGTTTAATTAGAGGGAAAAAAGGAACTAAAGTCAAGCTTACTATTCAAAAAAAAAATGGATCTATAGAAGAAATAATTTTAACTCGAGATATAATTGAAAAAAAAGAAATTTTCGCAAAAAGTGTTATAATTATGGATAAAAATAAAAATAAGTATGGGTTAATACATTTACCAGAATTTTATTTTAATCTTGAAAATAAAAATGGAAGAAATGCAGCTCAAGATATGAAAAAAATTATTCAAGAATTAAAAAAAGAAAATATAAAAGGAATTTTGTTAGATATAAGAAGTAATGTAGGAGGATCTTTAAATGCTGTTATAGAAATTGCTGGTTTTTTTTTAGGAAAAGTTCCTATTGTTCAAATAGGAAAACCTAATAAAAAGAAAACAATACTAAAAAGTCATGAAAGTCAAATTTTATGGAAAGGACCTGTTGTCCTTCTTGTAAACGAGTTTTCAGCTTCTGCTTCTGAAATTCTTGCTTCTGTTATAACTGATTATCAAAGAGGAATTATTGTTGGAAGCACTCAAACATATGGAAAGGGAACAGTACAAGTTGTTTATCCATTAAAAAAATTCTCTTTCTATAATTCAAATGAAAAGCTAGGAGCTTTAAAATTTACCATAAATAAATTTTATCGTGTAAACGGAAATTCTACTCAATTAAAGGGAGTAAATTCAGATATTGTGATTCCAAGTCATACAACAAGTTCGTTTTTAAAATTTATGGAGAAAAACAAAAAAAATCCTATGAAATGGGATAATACAAAACCTGTCCCTTCTCTTTCTCTTCATTATTATTATAGTCAGAAAAATTTAGGAAATATTAAAAATAAAAGTATAAAACGTTTAATGAAACATAATAATTTCATAAATATTAATCAAAAAATACGATTATTAGAAAATAAATTTTTAAATAAAAAATCATTTCCTTTAAATTGGAAAGAATTTTATTATGAAAACTTAAAAATCAAAAAGAAAAATGAATATTTTAAAAAATTAAAAAATGATTTATCTATATATGGGTTACAAGCTTTTAGTTCTTTATACAAAATCATTTGTCATGAAAAAGAATCAGAAGAACAAAAAAAATGGAAAAAAAATATAAAAAAAGATTTTTCAATAGTAGAATGTATCAATATATTACGAGATTTTAATGAAAATCCATAATAGACTTATAAACTTGTGCTACATCAGCTATAGCATCGTTGCTTTTTAAGTTAATTAATCTCACTCCTTGTGTAGTTCTTCCCATAATTCTGATATCTGATACAGGAATACGTATAATAATTCCTGATTTTTTAATAATCATTAAATCATCTTGATTTTTTACATATTTAATAGAAATTAAACTTCCTGTTTTTTGAGTTATATTTATCGTTTTAATTCCTTTTCCACCACGATTAGTAATACGATAATCTTTTATATAGGATCTTTTTCCAAATCCTTTTTCAGAAACTACTAATAAATGTCCTTTTTCTTTTTTTTCGACACATATCATGCCAACAACCCTATCTTTATTATTTGTACTAATTCCTATTCCTATAACTCCAGAAGAATTTCTTCCAGTTCGTCTAACTTTATTTTCTGAAAAGCGAATGATTCTTCCACTTTTTACAGCAATAAAAACATGACTATCTCCCTTAGTTAAAATAGCTTCTAGTAAAGAATCTCCTTTACGAATCACAATAGCATTGATTCCATCTTTTCTAGGACGAGAGTAATTTTCTAAAGATGTTTTTTTAATAATTCCTTTTTTCGTAACCATCATCACATAATAATCTTTAACATATTTCTTATTAGTCAAGTCTCCAGTTAATATATAAGCATTGACTTTATCATCTTGTTGAAGATGAATAATATTTTGTATAGCTCTACCTTTTGATATTTTAGATCCTTCAGGAATTTCATATACTCTTAACCAAAAACATTTTCCTTTTTCAGTAAAAAAAAGTAAATATTGATGATTAGTTGCTACAAGTAAATGTTTGAAAAAATCTGATTCTCTAGCAGTCGCACCTCTGTTTCCCACTCCACCTCTTCCTTGACGTTTATATTCTGATAAGGATGTTCTTTTAACATAACCAGCATGGGAAATTGTAAGAACTACTTGTTCATTTTCAATTAAATCTTCTATATTGAAAACTTTATCTCCTGAATAATCAATTTTTGTACGACGTACATCTTGATATTTTTTTTTGATATCTAAAAGTTCTTCTTGAATAATTTTAGTTCTTGTAGAATGTTGCTCCAAAATGTTTTTAAAAAATTCTATTTTGTTAATAAGTTCGTCATATTCTTTTTTAAGTTTTTTTCTTTCTAAAGATGTCAGACTTTGTAATTTCATATCTAAAATAGATTTAGATTGATTTTTTGATATTTCAAATTTTTGAATCAATCTATTACAAGCTTCATAATGATTTTTTGATGTCTGAATTAATTGAATCATGATATCTAAATGATTTAATATCTTAAAAAAACCCAATAAAATATGAACACGATTTTGACACTTTTTTAATTCGTATTTAGAACGACGGATTATAACATTATGTCTATGATTAACGAAATGTTGAATCAGACTTTTTATATTTAATTGAACAGGTTTTCCATTTACTAAAGCTATGTTGTTTACATTGAAATAAGTTTGCAAAGAAGTGTATTGGAACAATCTATTCAATAATATATTAGTATTCGTATTTTGTTTTAGAATGTATACAATACGTAAACCATTTCTATCAGACTCATCACGAATTTGATAAATTCCTTCCATTTTTCCTTCTTTCATTAATTCCACAGTTTTAGAAATCATGTCAGCTTTATTGACTTGGTAAGGAATTTCATCTACAATAATACATTGTCTCCCATGAATTTCTTCTAAATGAATTTTTGCACGTAAAACAATACGTCCTTTACCAGTAAAAAAAGCATTTTTAACTCCATCATATCCATAAATGATTCCACCTGTAGGAAAATCAGGCGCTTTAATATATTTCATCATCTGTTCTATAGATATATTATTATCATCAATGTAAGCACAAATGGCATCTATAGTTTCTTTTAAATTGTGAGGAGGAATATTAGTAGCCATTCCAACGGCAATACCAGAAGCTCCATTAATTAAAAGATTTGGAATTCGTGTAGGTAAAACTGTAGGTTCTTCCAAAGAATCATCAAAATTTAATTGCATATCCACTGTTTCTTTTTTAATATCCAACAACATTTCTTCAGAAATCTTTTTCATTTTTACTTCGGTGTAACGCATAGCTGCCGGAGGATCTGCATCTAATGAACCAAAATTTCCCTGCCCATCTATCAATGGATAACGTAACGTCCATTTTTGAGTCAGACGAACCATAGTATCATATACAGAAATATCTCCATGTGGATGATATTTTCCCAACACTTCCCCAACAATACGAGCAGATTTTTTATAAGAACTGTTGGAAAAAATTCCTAATTGATACATTCCATAAAGAACTCTTCTATGTACAGGTTTTAATCCGTCTCTAACATCAGGAAGAGCTCTGGATACAATAACAGACATAGAATAATCTATATAAGATGATTTCATTTCATCCTCAATATTAATTGAAATTAATTTTTCTTTTTTTCCTTCACTTATTTTCATTCATTTTTTTTAATATTAATTTTTTAATTAAAACATTTAGTTTAAAAAACTTTCCTTAATCAAGGAATACGGAACTTGACAATTATATGAACATTTTCCTATTTCTTGTAATAAAGAAAATTGAATTTTATTTTCTTCATTTTTTTTATCATGTTCCATGATCAACAATAGTTTGTTAATTTCTAAATTAGAAATTTTATTTTCAATTGGATATAAAGCAGAAAGATAAGATTTAATTTCTTGATAATCAGATATAGATAACCCATTAATTTTAAAAGAAATCCATGATTCATAAATCATACCTATAATTACTGAAATTCCATGTAATATTTTGTTGACATTCATAAAATAACTTTCTAAAGCATGTCCAATAGTATGTCCAAAATTAAGAATTTTTCTTAATCCTCTTTCTTTAGGATCTTGATTAACAATTTTTTGTTTAATTAATATAGATTTATGAATTAAATATTTCCATTCATTTTCATTTTTAATAATATCTATTTGAATTTGATTCATTTTTTTCCAAAAACTTTTATCAGCTATCAATCCATGTTTTAGCATTTCTGCCATTCCGGAAAGAATTTCTTTTTTTGAAAGTGTTTTTAAAAAATGAGTATCAATGATTAAAAATTCTGGAACATAAAAAGATCCAATTTCATTTTTGATAGAATCTAAATTTACACCTGTTTTATATCCTACAGCAGCATCGACCATTCCTAATAAAGTCGTAGGAATATTCACAAAACGAATACCTCTTTTAAATATAGAAGCGACAAACCCTCCAATATCTGTTATAACTCCTCCTCCTAAATTTATAATTAAACTTTTTCTATCTGCTTGAAGTTTTTCTAAATTTTTACATATTTGAATACACGTATAAATATTTTTTTCTTTTTCACCTGATTTTATTTTAATAATATTAGATTTTTTTAAAAAATTTATATTCTGAAAAAGAATAGGCAGACAATATGTATATGTAATATCATCTACTAAAATGAATATATTCTTTATCGAATTTACTTGATATAATAAATAATGTTTCAGGACATCATAAGCTTTTTTATCGAAATGTATAAATTCTCCCCTTTTTTCTATTTTCATGAGTCTAATTTCATAGAACAAAATTAACCAATTTTTTATTAATCAATGAAATAAAATATTTTTGACAACCAAAAAATGATAAAAATCAAACCTACGATGAAAAAAAATATATTAGGAATCCATCCTAAAATATTAATATATTTGAATAAATAATCCATGAAGTGAAGTATTTTCTAATTTTCTATTTCTATGAGAATATGAAAATAAATATTTTTTTAATGTAAATATTTAACTTTGATTTTCATTCATTATCATACTTTGTAAAATGTCAGATATTTGGGATTTTTTTCAGCATTTATTTAATCCTAGATGGATATTTTTATATTTTGGGAATACAGCATTATTTATTCTTTTAGCTATTGTTTTTGCAGAAACAGGATTTTTTATTGGTTTTTTTTTACCTGGAGATTCTTTATTATTTACTGCTGGAATTTTTGGTGAAGACTTATGCAAAAATTTTTATGATGTTCCTTTTTTTGTAATCATTTTAATTGTAGCATTCGTAGCTATTCTTGGAAATATGCAAGGATATTGGTTAGGATATAAATCAGGAAAATTATTATATAAAAAAAAGGATTCCTTTTTTTTTAAGAGAAAACATTTAATTTTAGCAAAATTGTTTTATAATAAATATAAAACAACTGCTCTTATTATGAGTCGTTTTCTCCCTATGTTTCGTTCTTTCGCTCCAATTGTGGCAGGAGCAATTCGAATAAATTTCAAAAAATTTATGATATATAACATTATTGGAGCTCTTGCTTGGACTTTTTCTATTATGTTAGCTGGACATTATTTAGATAAAAGTTTTCCGGAATTAAAAAATCATCTTGAATGGATTATTTTATTAATTGTTTTCATTACAGCTTTACCAATTTTTTTGAAAATAAGTAAGAATAAGAAAAAAAAAGTATTTATCTAAATTTTTTACATTTATGGTTTCTTTCTTTTATGAAAGAAAAATTTTTTTATAATAGCTTGGCATTGGTTTTTCATTATTCCAGATACAAATTCTGTTTTGGGATGCAATTTGGTACCAGAATACAAAAAACCTCTTTTTGATGGATTGGAAGCCCCACAAACAACTCTTCCTATTTGAGACCAAAATAAAGCTCCAGCACACATCACACATGGTTCTAAAGTTACATATAAAGTGCATTTTTTGATATATTTTTTTTTTAAATAATTAGAAGCTAAATTGATGACTATCATTTCTGCATGTGCAGTAATATTACATAAAGTTTCAGTCAAATTATGAGCTTTTGCTATAACTATATTTTTATATGTCATGGCAGCACCTATGGGAATTTCATTTTTATGAAAAGCAAGAATAGCTTCTCTAAAAGCTATTTTCATAAAATAAAAATCTAAAGACATTATTCATTTTTATCTTTTTTCTCTTCTTTATTTTCTTTTTCTTCTTGATTGATAGTTGCACGGGAATTTTTGACGTTTGCTACTAATGTATGATAAGGATGTAATATAGTATATTGATCATTATATAGATCTTTTACTGTTATTCTATCTCCTATATCTAAAGCATTAATATTTATTTGAATAGATTCTGGCATATGATGTGGAATTGCTTTTACTTTTAATTTTCTAATATTTGAATAATATTTTCCTCCTTTTGCTACTCCAATAGGTCTACCTAAAAATTTTACAGGAATTCCTAATATTATAGGTTTGGATTTATCAATCCTGTAAAAATCTGCATGTAATATTTTTTCATTTACAGGATCGAATTGTATTTCCTTTTGAATTGCATTGATTTTTTCATTATATCCCTCTATTTGAATAATGACTCCATATATTTCTTGAGTATATACTATTTTTCTTAAATTGTCTAATGAAGTAGAAAATGGAATGTTGATATTTTTTCCATATAAAATACATGGTATTTTTCCAGAAAGTCGAATAGAACGAACTTCTTTTTTTCCAATATTTCTTTTATGACCATATATATTAACATATTTCATATTATAAATTTATTACTAATGGATTCATCTTTATGTACTGATTGCATGACTTCAGCAAAAAGTTGAGCACAAGATAAAACTTTAATTTTATCATTAGGTTTAATTCGATTAATAGGAATCGTATCTGTTACTACCAATTCTTCAATCGCAGAGTTATGTATTCTTTCATATGAAGTCCCTGATAATACAGGATGAGTAGCTATAGCACGTACGCTTTTAGCTCCTTGTTTTTTGATTAAATTAGCAGCTTCCGTTAAAGTTCCAGCTGTATCTACCATATCATCTATGAGTATAATATTTTTTTCTTTTACATTTCCTATTAGATTCATGAATTCTATTTCATTTGCTTTTTTTCTTTCTTTATAACAAATAACTACATCTGTTCCCAAATAACCTGCATAGCTTCTAGCTCTCTTTGCTCCTCCCATATCTGGAGAAGCGATGGTCAATTGATCTATATTTAATTTTTTAATATAATCAATAAATATTCTAGATGCATATAAATGATCTACAGGTATATCAAAAAATCCTTGAATTTGATCTGCATGTAAATCCATAGTCATGACTCTAGTAGCACCTGAAGCTACTATTAAATTTGCTATAAGTTTTGCGGCAATAGGAGTCCTAGGTTTATCTTTATGGTCTTGTCTAGCCCATCCAAAATATGGAATTACAAGTGTAATATTATAAGCGGAAGCTCTTTTAGCTGCATCACACATTAATAATAATTCCATTAAATTATCTACTGGAGGACAAGTAGAACCAATCAAAAAGACTTGAGATCCACGAACAGATTGTTCGAAATAAGGAGTATATTCTCCATCACTAAATTCTAAAAATCGTACTTTACCAATAAAATTTCCGTAAAAATAAGCTATATTTTCTGATAATTTTAACCCACTTCTTGTAGAAAAGAAGAGAACTTTTTGATTCATAGTTTTATATTTTATATGTATAAAAATATAAAATAATAAATACATATTGTATATGAAACAATATTTAAATTTATTAAAAAACGTATTAGAAAAAGGAATTAGAAAAAAAGATCGTACAGGAGTAGGAACAACAAGTTTATTTGGATACAAAATGAGATTTAACCTAGAAAAAGGTTTTCCTCTTTTAACTACTAAAAAATTAAACATACGATCTATAATTTATGAATTATTATGGTTTTTAAGGGGAGATACAAACATTGAATTTTTAATAAAAAATAAAGTTTCTATCTGGAATAAATGGGCAGATAAAAATGGAGAATTAGGACCAATATATGGATTTCAATGGAGAAAATGGCCTACTCAAAACGGACATTTTATTGATCAAATCACTAATCTTATAGAAGAAATAAAATTCAATCCCAATTCTAGACGTTTAATAGTTTCTTCTTGGAATGTAGGAATGATTCAAAATATGGCATTACCTCCTTGTCATGTTTTATTCCAATTTTATGTACATGAAAAAAAATTATCGTTACTTTTATATCAAAGGAGTGCAGATATTTTCATTGGATTACCGTTTAACATTGCTTCTTACGCATTATTAGTCATGATGTTATCTCAAATTTTAAATTTGAAAGAAAAAGAACTGATTCATATCATAGGAGATGCTCATATTTACAATAATCATATTCAACAAGTCAAAATACAAATGAGAAGAACTCCAAGACCACTCCCTAAAATGATTATTAATTCTTCTATCAAAAATATTTTTCAATTTCGTTTTGAAGATTTTGAGTTGAAAAACTATAATCCTTTTCCTCATATTAAAGGAGATGTAGCGATATAAAATTTAAATTATTTTCTTGCTAATAACCAATTTTTGAAAACATTGAAATCATTGGATAATGATATTTTTCGTTTTTTTCTTTTTGTCTTCAAAAAAATTTCTAATTCTTGTGTAGAAACAATTTGTTTTTTCAAAACAGATGGCATATGATCTAAAAATTTGATAGGATGAGCTGTTTCTAAAAAAATAGCTGGATATGAAGTATTATCTATTTCTTGCAAATATCGTCTCAGTCCCAAATAACCAATAGCTCCATGTGGATCTAGCATATATTTATATTCTTTCCATATCGTTTCTATGATTGCTAAAGTTTCCTCATCTGTGAATTTATAGGAGGACAGTTTTTTTTTTAATTTAAAAATATTTTTATCATATAAATGCCATATTCTAGAAAAATTGCTAGGGTCAGATATATCCATAGCATTTGATATAGTTTTTTTGACTGAAAGAGGATGATATTTCCCAGATTTTAAAAACCTAGGTATAGTATCATTGATATTTGTAGATGCAATAAAAAATTTTATAGGTAAACCCATTTTTTCAGCCATCATTCCCGCAAAAATATTTCCAAAATTTCCACTAGGAACTGAAAAAACTAATTCTATCGGATTTTCTGAAATTATTTGTCTATAAGCTAAAAAATAATAAAACATTTGAGGGAGCCATCTTCCTACATTGATAGAATTGGCAGAAGTTAATGTATACTTTTGATTCACTTCCTTGTCTAAAAAAGCTTTTTTAACCATATTTTGACAATCATCAAAATTTCCATGTATTTCTAAAGCTAATATATTACTTCCTAGTGAAGTAATTTGTTCTTCTTGTAAAGAACTGACTCCATTATGTGGGTATAAAATTATGACTTCTGTTCCTGGTTTTTTATGAAATCCTTTAGCTACAGCACCTCCAGTATCTCCTGAAGTGGCGACTAAAACTGTTACATTTTTTTCTAATTTCTCAGAAAAAAAACTTAAACACTCTGCCATAAATTTAGCACCAACATCTTTAAAAGCTAAAGTAGGACCATGAAAAAGTTCTAATACATAAATATTATCATGTATTTTTTTCAATGGAAAAGGAAAAGTCAAAGTTTCATGAATAATATCATTGATAAATTTAGCAGGTATATATTTACCAATATAAGGTTTGACAATAACCATGGCAATCGTATGAATATCAAAAATTGGAAGTTTTTTCAGAAAATTAGGTTCTAGTTTAGGAATATATTTAGGCATATATAATCCACCATCAGGTGATAAACCTGTAAGGATTGCATCTTCAAAAGAAACTAAATTTTTATAATTTTTTAAACTGTAGTACAACATATTAATTTAATTTTTGAATACACTTACACTTCACTCCTTGTTGACTAATAGGAGAAGTATAAGTTTTGTAATCTACTTGTAACGGAGAATAGACTTGATTCATAACTTCAGTTACTTTTTTTGCTGTATCATTTCCTTTACTAAGCATGAATACAGAAGGACCAGAACCAGAAATTCCACCTCCCAAAGCTCCTATTTCTTTGCATCTTATTTTTAATTCATGAAAAGCTGGAATAAGCATAGATCGTATAGGTTCTACAATGACATCTTCCAATGATCTACTTATTAATTCATAATCTTCTCGATATAAACCTGCTACCAACGCTCCTATATTCCCCCATTGTCTAATCGCATCTGTCATTAATATTTTTTGTTTTAAAATTTCTCTAGCATCTGACGTTCTTACCACAATTTGTGGATGTAAAATACTTACCCATAATTTATCAGGAGTATGTAATTTAGTAATATCTAAAGGTTGATAACTTCTAATTAATGTTAATCCGCCCATGATAGCAGGAGCAACATTATCAGCGTGAGCAGTTCCACTTGCTACACGTTCCCCTTCCATAGCAAACCGTATCAATTGCATAGTATTAAAAGGTTTTCCTAATAAAATGTTAGCTCCATAAACAACACCAGCTGCACTGGCTGCACTTGATCCAATTCCACTTCCGGGATGAATATTTTTAATTAACTCAATATCAAATCCTATCTTTTCTTCTTTTTCTTTATCAAATTTTTGTTTTTTTTTATATTGTTTCAATAAAAATTGTAAAGCGACAAAAGCTACGTTTTTTTTTGGATCATTAGGTAATGATGATCCATGTATTTTTTTGATACGAATTCCCGGATTATTAGATTTATATAAAAAAATTTCATCTTTAGGTAAGTCTAGAGCTAATCCAATCACATCAAAACCACAAGCTAAATTAGCTACAGTAGCTGGTGAAAATATTTTAATTCCATTCATGATTTTTATTTAGTAGCTTTAATAATATCTGAAAAGACACCAGATGCCGTAACTTCTGCTCCAGCACCTGCTCCTTTTATGATGAGAGGCTGTTCAGCATAACGATATGTGTTATATAGAACCATATTATCTTTTCCTTCTAGTTGAAAAAATGGATGAATTTTTTTTACAGATTCTAATCCAACAGAAGCTATTCCATTTTCATAACGTGCAATAAAACGTAAACGTTTTTGATCTTTTTCTGCCTCATTTCTAATTTTAAAAAAATAATCTCTATATTTATGCAATTCTTGATAAAAATTATCTATAGAAATAGAGTTGGAACAAGTTTTTGGAAGAAAAGATTTTTGATGAATGTCACTAAGTTCTAATGGAGAACCACATTCTCTTGCTAAAATTAATATTTTACGCATAACGTCTAATCCACTTAAATCGATTCTAGGATCAGGTTCCGTATATCCTTTTAATTGAGCTTCTTTAACAACTTCTAAAAAAGATTTTTCTCCTACAAAATGATTAAATATAAAATTTAAACTCCCTGATAACACAGCTTCTATTTTATTGATTTTATCTCCACTGTTAATTAAATCATTCAGTGTGCTAATAACAGGAAGACTTGCTCCCACATTTGTTTCGAATAAAAATGGAGCTTTGAAATGTCTAGAAAGTGTTTTTAATCTTTTATAATGATCATAATCTGAAGAACAAGCGATTTTATTACAAGTAATAACTCCTATTCCGTTTTTTAAAAATTTATCATAGGTCATAGCCATTTCTTCACTAGCTGTATTATCAACAAATAAACTATTTCGAAGATTAAATTCCCATACTTTTTCCATAAAAGAATATATATTCATTTTAATACTTCTTTTTTTGATATCTATTTCCCAATTACTTAAATTAATTCCATTATCATTAAAATACATATTCTTACTATTAGCTAATCCAATTACTCTAACTTGAAGCTTTAATTCTTCTAATAAATAATTTTGTTGTTGATCTATTTGTTCAAGTAATTTGCTTCCTACTTTTCCTACTCCACAAATGAAAAGATTGATTTGTTTTGGAGGTCTTTCAAAAAAAGCTTCATGTAAAGTATTTAATGCTTTTTTAAAATCTGTTTTTCTAATAACAGCCGATATATTTTTTTCAGTAGAACCTTGTGCGATAGCTCGAACATTAATACTATTTCTTCCTAAAGCCGCAAACATTTTTCCGCTAGTTCCATGAAGATTTTTCATGTTATCTCCTACCACAGCAATGATACAAAGGTCTTTCTCGACTCTTAATGGATCAATACGTCTTTGATGTATTTCTTGAGCAAATTCGCTATCTATCACAATTTTTGCTTTGATCACATCCGTTTCATGTATTCCAGTAGTAATTGAATGTTCTGAAGAACTTTGAGTAATGAAAATTACATTTATTTTTTCTTGTGATAACGCTTCAAATAAACGTTTGGAATATCCAGGAATTCCTATCATCCCACTTCCTTCTAATGTAAGCAATGCCATCTGTTGAATACCAGATATTCCGGTCACAGGTTGACTTATATTTGTATTTTTATTAACATAAATCAAGGTTCCTTGATCTAAAGGAGAAAAAGTATTTTTAATTTGTATGGGAATATGTTTTTTCATGGCAGGTTGAATCGTAGGGGGATAAATAACTTTTGCTCCAAAATGTGATAATTCCATTGCTTCTTCATAAGAAATTTCTTTTATAGGAAAAGCTTGATTCACAATTTTTGGATTTGCTGTCATCATTCCACTTACATCCGTCCATATTTCAAGTAAACTGGCAGATACCGCAGCAGCTAAAATAGCTGCGGTATAATCAGAACCTCCTCTTCCAAGGGTCGTAGTTTCATTTTCAATTGTAGAACCTATAAATCCTGGGAAAACAATATATTCTGACGTTTTTTCACGAAAAAATTGAATAATATGGTGATTACTTGTGATAAAATCTACTTGTGCACATCCAAATTGAGAATCAGTAATAATTAAATCTCTACTATCTTTACAAACTGCATCTAATCCAGATTGTTTCAATTTTTCTGATACAAGAAAAGAAGAGCTCAATTCTCCAAAACTCATGATTTTATCTAAAGAACGTTTTGAAAGTTCTTCAACTTGAAAAATTCCATCACATAAACTTTCTAAATCATTTATATTTTTTTTAATCCAACTGATTAAATGACTTTGATAAGTTATAGGAAACAACTCTCTTATAATATTAATATGTCTAATTTCTATTTCTTCTAATATATTTTTGTAAATATTTTTTCTTTCAGAAGCTAATTGCCCACATTTTATTAACTGATCCGTAATATTTCCTAATGCAGATACAACAATAGCATATCTTCCTTTTGGTTTTTTTTCTAATAAAGAACAAATACGTTTGATAGCATTAGAATGAGCTACGGAACTCCCACCAAATTTTAAAACTTGCATTTTTTAATTATTTTAACAATTTTTCCCATTATTATCTTAGCAAAAATAATGATAATTTATGGAGACGTGCTTTTTTTATTTTACTTTATCTGTGTGGATAAAGAAGGATGAAAAACAATGCCATTTATCTATTCTTTCATTATTATTTCATAACTTTAAACTCATATAAATGTTGTTTTGTTGCAACAGATATGATATTATTATGTTTATGAATCAAATTAAAGAAAGCATATGCATTTAACTTCTTATGAAAAGGAAAAAATTCTTCTTCACATGGCTGGAGAATTGGCAAAAAAACGTTTAAAAAGAGGATTAAAATTGAATTATCCTGAATCTTTAGCTTTAATCACTCATTATATAATGGAAGGGGCTCGTGACGGTAAAACAGTAAAAGATCTCATGCATGAAGCAGGAAATATTCTTAACGACGAACAAGTTATGGATGGAGTATATGAATTACTTAATAATGTTCAAGTAGAAGCAACTTTTCCGGATGGAACAAAGTTAGTAACTATACATCATCCTATAAAAAAAAATAAAAAAAAAGATTCTAATTTTATTCCAGGACAATATGATCTTTTGAAAGAAGATATTGTTTTATTACCTGGACGGTCTCGTATAAAAAGAATAGTATCCAATAAAGGAACTCGTCCTATTCAAATAGGATCTCATTTTCATTTCTATGAGACAAATTCTGCTCTCTTATTTGAAAGAGAAGGAACTAAAGGATATAGACTTGATATCCCTTCTGGTAGATCTGTTCGTTTTGAACCAGGAGAAACGAAAGAAATTATGTTAGTTGAAATTGGAGGAAGCAAGAAAATTTATGGATTTTCAGGAAAAGAAAATACAACAATATGAAAAAAATAGATAGAGAATCTTATGCCAGTATGTATGGACCTACTAAAGGAGATAAAATTCGTTTAGGGGATACATCTTTATGGATTGAAATAGAAAAAGACTATACAATTTATGGAGATGAATGTGTTTTTGGAGGAGGAAAAGTGATTAGAGACGGAATGGGACAACATCCATTTGCTATAAGAGATGAAGGGGTTTTAGATTTAGTATTAACTAACGCTATTATTATAGATCATTGGGGAATTGTTAAAGCGGATATAGGAATTAAAAATGGAATTATTGTTGGAATAGGAAAAGCAGGGAATCCATATTTTATGGACGGAGTCACTCCTAACATGTATATTGGAGCAGGAACAGAAGTCATTTCTTCAGAAAATATCATAGTAACAGCTGGAAGTGTAGATAGTCACGTTCATTATATATGTCCTCAATTATTTGAAGTTGCATTAGAAAGTGGAACTACTACTATTATTGGTGGAGGATCCGGTCCAGCTACTGGAACTATAGCTACAAATTGTACTTCTGGTGTATGGAATATTCAAAGAATGTTAAAAAGTACAGATCATATTCCCATTAATTTTATTTTTCTTGCAAGTGGAAACAGCTCTCAACCGGAAGCTTTAATTGAACAAATAAAAGCAGGAGCAGGAGGACTCAAAATACATGAAGATTGGGGGAGTACTTTGTATGTTATAGATCAATGTTTGAATGTAGCAGAAAAGTTAGATGTACAAGTTAATATCCATACCGATTCACTCAATGAATCTGGATATGTAGAAGATACTTTAAAAATATTAAAAAATAGAACAATTCATACTTATCATACAGAAGGAGCTGGAGGGGGTCATGCTCCTGATTTATTAAAGGTTATATCCTTTCCTAATATTTTACCTTCATCAACTAGTCCTACAATGCCTTATACTTGTAATACTATAGATGAACATTTTGATATGCTAATGATTTGTCATCATTTGGATTCTTCTTTGCCAGAAGATATTGCTTTCGCTAAATCACGGATTCGATCTGAAACTATTAGTGCAGAAGGAGTTTTACATGATATGGGAGCCATTAGTATGACTAGTTCAGATTCTCAAGCTATGGGGCGTATAGGTGAAATTGTAAAAAGAACATGGCAAACAGCTGATAAAATGAAGAAACAAAGAGGTTATCTTAATGAAGAGACCCAAAAAAGTGATAATTTTAGAGTGAAAAGATATATTTCAAAATATACTATCAATCCAGCCATTACTCATGGTATTTCTGAGTATATTGGATCTATTCATATCGGAAAAATGGCAGATTTAGTGTTATGGAAACCTTCTTTTTTTGGAGTCAAACCTGAATTAGTTATCAAAAGTGGTATGATAGTATACGCTAGTATGGGTGATCCAAATGCTACGATTCCAACTCCTCAACCATTTATGTATCGAAAAATGTTTGGATATTTTGAACCAAAACTAAGCAGTGTATTTGTATCAACACATGCAATAAATAATGGTTTTTTTGAAAAAAATGAAATCAAAAAACAAATCAAAATCGTAAAAGGATGTCGTACTTTATCCAAAAAAAATATGATATTAAATGGAGAACTTCCTAATCTAGAGGTAGATCCAAGAACCTATAATGTTTATATAGATGGAGAAAAAATAACCTCTCATCCTTCTGATATTTTACCTCTTTCTCAAAGATATTTTTTATTCTGAAAATAAGAAAAATACCCAGAGCGGGATTTGAACCCGCATGATATAAAAATCACTGGATTTTGAGTCCAGCGCGTCTACCTATTTCGCCACCTGGGTTTTTTTATTTTTAAAAAAGTTGTTCTATTATTATTTTAGCTTTTTTCAAAAAATATAATCTTTCATCATTTTTTTCATACAAATAGATGACTCTTTTTATATTAGATAAATAAATTAGTTTACAACATTCTTTACATGGAAAGTGAGTAATGTATATGGATGCTCCTTTACAAGATAAAGAAGAATAAGCCATTTTTAATATGGCGTTTGCTTCTGCATGTAAAACATACCATTTTGTATTTCCATTATGATCTTCGCATATATCACTAAATCCATTTGGGGTACGGTTATATCCATCAGATATAATTTCATTATTTTTAACTATGACAGAACCTACTTTTTTTTTTTTACAAAAAGATAATTTTGAACGTTCAATAGCTATATTCATATATACCATATCATTTTTATAAATCATTAAATAAAGTATGAAAAAAATATATAGTATTCAAAATACAAAAATTAAAGATTTGATAAAAATTTATCAAAAAAAAAAATATATGAATACCCTTCTTGTTGAAGGAATAAAAGAATTTGAAATGGCAATAAAAGGTAATTTTTTACCGATTAGAATATTTATATGTGATAAAATATTTCATAAGTATAGTATAATTCAGTCATTTGATTCCATAACTTTTATGATTAATATAAAAATTTTTAAAAAATTAGCATATAGAGAGAATTCGGGTGGAATCATCACTTTGTTTAAAGAAAAGAAATATATAAATCAATTAAAAAATATCAAAATCAATAAAAATAATTCTTATTTGATACTTATCCTAGATGGGATAGAAAAACCTGGTAATATAGGAGCTATGTTAAGAATAGCTGACGCTGCTAATATTCACATTATTATATTATGTAATATGAAGACTTATATGTATAATTCTAATATTATTAGATGTAGTTTAGGAAGCATTTTTACAAGAAATATTTGTCTGGAAAAAATAGAATCAATCATGGATTGGTTACAAAAAAATAAAATAAAAATTATCACAACAGGATTTGATAAACATAAAAAAGCAATAAATTTATACCAAACTAAATTTTTACATGAGAATAACATTGCTATTGTTTTTGGTTCTGAAAATCAAGGAGTATCTAATATTTGGTTAAAAAAAGCTAACAAAATTATAACTATTCCTATGTTTGGAAATATAGATTCATTAAATGTTAGTAATGCAATGTCTATAATTATATATGAAATTATTAGACAAAGAAATTATGCTATATAAAAATATTTCTTATATCTGTTTTTCATACTCATATACGTAATCTATTTTTAGATTTTTTCTTTTTGAGGCATTTACAGATAATCGATCGCAATAATCATTGATATAATGATTATTGTGACTTTTTATCCAATAAAATACAACAAAATGTTTGTCAAATAAATTTAAAAATCTTTTCCATAAATCCACATTTTTTTTATTTTTAAAATCAGTTTTTTCCCATTTGTAAATCCATTTTTTTTGGATCGTATTGACGATATATTTTGAATCAGTAAACACGGAAATATTTTGTTTTTTATTTTCTATTTTTTCTAATCCTATGATGACTGATAATAGTTCCATTCTATTGTTAGTTGTATAACGGAATCCTTCTGAAATTATTTTTCTATTGTATAAATGTCCAAAAAATATTTCTATAAAAATTCCATATCCTCCTGGACCAGGATTTCCTTTTGAAGAACCGTCAGTATAAATATGAATCTTTTTGTTCACGGAGTTCACGGATAATAATTAACTACTTTTTTTTTCACGTTCAAATTTTTCTAATTGATATTTGATTAAATTAAAACATTTTTTTTTCAACATATCCTTGTCTTTCAAGGATAAGTTTTTTGTTGATATAGAGTGATGTTGTTTGATCCTTATTTTTCCTGGTCCTCCTCTGATAATAGAAGAACTAGGAAATTTTTTTTTGATGTCAGCTATAGTAAAAGGAATAATAGGTATTTTTTTTATAATAGCGATAAAAAAAGCTCCACTCTTAAAATGATCCAAGAAAATATAAGGTTTAGGAACTCCTCCTTCTGGAAAAATACAAACACTTTTTCCAGAATCTATTTTATTTTTTATTTTATTAAATACTTGTATACAACTTGATAAATTTTTTCTTTCAATAAGAATATTACTTTTTTTATAAACAAATCCAAAAAAAGGAAGTTTAGCTAATTCTGCTTTCCCAACAAAAACTAAAGGATGATTTCTCATCAAAGAATAAATTAACATAATATCCATAATAGAACTATGATTGCTGATAATTACGTATTGTTGATTTTTATCTAATATTTCTTTATCTTTTTCTAATACATACCAAAAACCCATAAAAAAAAGATTACTTCTAGCCCACATTTGGTGAAACCAATATGCAATAGGATAGTATTTATCTTTAAATAGAAATGGAATAGAAGCTCCTGCCCATAATGGAATTAAAAATATATTGATAAAAAAAAACCATGTACGCCATAACAATATTAATGATATTTGTATAATTCTCATTAAACGATAAAATTAATAGAAATATATAAAATTCATAATAACTTTAGAAAAATTAATAATATATATAAATTAAAAGATGATTATAAAATTTTAAAAAAAAATCTGATCTTTATGTCTATAAAGTATTTCTTGAGAGATACATGTATACATTAGGAGAGTTTATTATAAAGAATAGAGATCGTTTTTCATATTCAACGGAATCATTATTGCGATTATTTAGTTCTATCAAATTAGCTTCTAAAGCTATTCATAAAGAAGTCAATAAAGCAGGATTAACAGAAGAAATTATAGGAAGTTCTGGTATTACTAATGTTCAAGGAGAAAATCAACAAAAATTAGATCAATTCGCTCATAGAGTTTTTATTGAATCTTTTAAAAGTAGAAATGTTGTTTGTGGAATAGCTTCTGAAGAAAGTAAAGATTTTATAGTGATAAAAGGAAAACAAGAAGATATTTCTCAAAATCAATATATTGTTTTAATAGATCCGCTTGATGGTTCTTCTAATATAGATGTCAATGTTTCTATTGGAACTATATTTTCTGTATATATGAGAAAATCTCCTATTAAAATGAATTTAACAATAGAAGATTTTTTGCAAAAAGGAAATCAACAAATTCTTGCAGGATATATTATTTATGGATCTTCTACTATATTAGTATATAGTGCTGGAAATGGAGTACATGGATTTACTTTAGATCCTTCATTTGGAACGTTTTACTTATCTCATTACAATATTTGTTTTCCTAAAATGGAAAAAATTTATTCTATTAATGAAGGAAATTATTATAAATTTTCTAATGGAATTAAAAAATTTATTAGATATTGTCAAGAAAAAAAAGATAATCGTCCTTACACAGCAAGATATATTGGATCTTTAGTTGGAGATTTTCATAGGAATCTAATACAAGGAGGTATATATATTTATCCTAAAACAGCTTCTTATCCAGAAGGAAAATTAAGATTACTTTATGAATGCAATCCCATGGCTTTTTTATCAGAACAAGCTGGAGGAAAAGCTTCTGATGGAAATCAGCGCATTTTAGACATAGAACCCACTAAATTACATCAAAGATCTCCATTGATTTGTGGTCCAAAAGGAATGGTTTCAAAATTAGAAGAATTTATAGTAGATTGTGAATAAATTATAAATGTAAATGCGATTCAAAGAAAAAAATACTTTTGAAGAAGTAATAAAAAATGGAAAATATTTATTTATATATCCTGTTTTATCTGTTCATCTCTTAAAAGAGAGAAATAAAAAAGATCTATTACTTCATCTAGCTGGAACTCTAGTAAAAAAAAAATTTTAAAAAATCAGTTCACAGAAATAAAATAAAACGTTTGTTAAAAGCTTCTTTTTTTTTAAACAGATCAATTTTGATAAAAAATATGAGAAATAAAAATTTTAATATTGTTTTAATTTACAAATCGTTTTATTTACCTGAATTTAAAAATATAAATGAATCTATTATAAATATTTTTAATAAAATAATAAGGAATCATTGTTGAAATAACTGACCTGCATTAGCACCAAAAATTTTTACTGCAAAAGCTAATAAAACGATACCAAATATTTTCTTTAAAATATCTAAACCATTATTTCCTATTTTTTCGGCTATAAAATCACATTTATCAATGACAAAATAAACTACTATCATATTTAAAAGAAGAGATAAAAGAATAATGTTTACATCATAAGTCGCTCTTAATGAAATTAAAGTAGTTAAAGAACCAGGTCCAGCTATAAGTGGGAAAGCTATTGGAACAATGGAAGTTTGAGCATTTTCCGTAACTTTATGAAGATCGATTCCCAATATCATTTCTAAACCTATCAAAAATAATACTATGGATCCAGCGACAGAAAAAGAATGAACATCAACTCCAATGATTTTAAGCATAGGTTGTCCTAAAAAAAGAAAAGATAAAAATATTACAAGAGAAGTAATTATAACTTTTTTTGTGTCTATAATGTTTCCTTTTGATTTAAATCCCATAATTATGGGAGCATTACCCAATATATCTATAATGCTAAAAAGTATCATAAAACAACTAATTAACGAATTTATCCATTCCATACTTAAAATTTAAACCAATTTGATTGAAATAATTTATTATTAAAAAATATGACAAATTAAATAAAAATATGATCAGTATCATGAATTTTTTTAAAAAAAAACTCATTTCATATATTTATTCAAGTCCATTTTCATAAGCTTTCCATCCTGCTTTTCTGTACTCTTCTGCTGCTATTTTTGGATTATGAGATTGATAAATAGCTTTTCCTACAATAATAAAATCACTTCCGTTTTTTTCAAAAGCTTGAACAGGATGAATATAACTATTTCCTACATTATTTTCATTTTCATAAAAATGAATACCAGGTGTAAACAATAACAATCGATCATCTACTTTTCTTTGTGCGACGGTCCCAATGACTTTTGGATTTTTTAAAGAAATATTTAGTGCTTTTCTTATATAATGATCATCCGATAGTCTTCCATAGGAAGACATTTCAGATATTGTAATTAATCCCATATTAGAAGGAATATTCAAATTTTGAATACTCATACTACCAGCAAATACATGCGCGGTAACAAGATCTGCCCAAGAAGAAATTTTATGTATTCCGTAATGTAATTGAAGATAATTAGTATAACTGACATCACATAATTTTCTATCTTCTAACAATAAAAATTTTTTTTCTATAGAAATCTTTTTAAGAGATTGTATAAATGAATATGAAAAATCATCTATAATATCTACGTGAAGTTTTAATCCACAAATTCTATCTCCAATTAAATTTACTAATTTTAAAATATTTTTAGTAGATATTAAGTCCGCAGAAACTATCAAATTTGTTTTTTTTTTCAACGTAATATCAATAAGTTTTTTTCCTATAGGGTGAAGGATTTTTTCTTTTTTTTCTTCATAAGAAATTCGTTTGTTTTTAGTGTTTTTCATATTTTTCTTTATGAAAAAAAATTGAATCATATGTATTTCTTTTTCTTTTAAAAAACGTTGATTTTCCAAAATTTTAAAAATTTCTCCTATTCGAAATAAAGTTCGAATGTTATATCCTCTTTTTTTTATGTTTTCTATTCCTCCTTGTTCTCTGTCAAGAATAGACATAATATTTTTAATTATTAATCCTTCTTTTTCAAGGTCTATGACAGTTTTTAACAAACTATCTCCACTTGTAATAACATCTTCTATAATCAGGCAACTTTGTCCTATTTTATATATTCCTTCAATCATTTTTTCTGTTCCATATCCTTTATTTTCTTTTCTTTTAATAATTAATGGAATTTTAGATCTTAAAGATAAAGTAGTAGCTATAGGTAACGCAGCATATGGAACTCCACAAATGAGTTCAAAATCATAATTATAAGATCTCACTTCATGAATTAATAAATCTGATAATTTTATTAATAAGTCTGGTCTAGAAGCTATTGGACGAAAATCTATATATATAGGAGAATTCATTCCACTTTTTAGTGTAAAATTTCCAAACTTTATGATTCCTAAATTGTAAATTTCTAAAAAGAATTGTTCTTTTTCTTCCATAAAAAATATAAAACAGCTGTTTTGGTAAAGTTAAAAATTTTATACTTGGATATTATTAAAATTATGTATATGACTATGAAAAAAATAGATATTACTGCTAGTATAAATGGAATTAAACTTCCATTATGCATTATGAATGCTTCAGGTGTTCTTTGTACAACAGATCAAGAACTATCTAATTTATTAAATAGTTATTCTGGTGGAGTTGTTACAAAAAGTTGTACATATAAACCAAGAGAAGGAAATATTTCTCCTAGATATTTTGAATGGAACATAGGAAGTATAAATTCTATGGGATTACCCAATCTTGGAATTAATTTTTATTTAAATTTTTTAGAAAAAAATAAAATAAATAAACCTATTTTCCTTTCTATATCTGGATTATCTACAGAAGAGAATTATTTACTGATTCAAAAAGCAAACCAATCTTCAAAAATTACTGCTATAGAATTAAATTTATCTTGTCCAAATATTATTGAAAAAAAAGAAATGTTAGATTGTAATTTTGATGGTATTTCAAATTTTATAGAAAACATATTTCGATTTAACAAAAAACCTTTAGGAATTAAACTTCCTCCATATTTTCATGATATCCATATTAAGAATATGGCTTTGATTTTAAATCGATTTCCTATTTTTTTTGTGACTTGTATTAATAGTTTACCTAATGGAATTTTTATTGATGTCAATAAAGAATCAGTAGTAATACGACCTAAAAAAGGATTTGGAGGAATAGGTGGATCAATAATCAAGCCATTTGCATTAGCTAATATTCATAAATTTTATACTTATCTTCGGAAAGATATTTCCATTATAGGATGTGGAGGTATTTCTTCTGGGAAAGATATTTTTGAACACATATTATGTGGAGCTACCGCTGTTCAAATTGGAACACAATTTATGAAAGAGGGTGTTTCTGTGTTTGAAAGATTAAAAAAAGAATTGATTTTTATTTTAGAAAAAAAAAACTATTCATCTTTAAATAATTTTAAGGGAAAATTAAAAAATCTTCAATAAGATTTAGAAAAAACAACTCTTTGTAAAGAAGTATTTCCAGAATAAATACATTTTCCTTTTTCTTTTTCATTATGTATAGGAATACAACGTATGGTTGCTTCTGTTTCTTCTTGAATTTTTTTACCTGTATTTTTTTTTCCATCCCAATGAGCTAAAATGAATCCTCCAGAATGATTTATTTTTTCTTTAAAATCATTGTAATGATCTGATTTAATAATTAATTTTTGAGTTCTTTGAAATGCTTTTTGATAAATATTTTTTTGAATTTCATCTAATAATTTTGGAATTGAATTTTTTAAATTGATCCAAGGTATACATATTTTTTCATATGTATCTCTTCTAAAAATCTCTACTTTTTCATTTTTTATTTCATTTTTTCCGATACTGATTCGTATGGGAATTCCTTTCATTTCGTATTCATGAAATTTCCATCCAGGAGTCAATATAATTCTATCATCATATTGAACTCGTATTTTTTCCTTTTCTAAAACATTTAAAATTTTTTTTGCCATTTTATTAATTATATCATATCTCTCTTCAGAATATATAGGAATAATAATAATTTGTATAGGAGCTATTTTAGGAGGTAAAATTAAACCTCTATCATCAGAATGCGACATGATTAATCCACCTATTAATCTGGTAGAGACTCCCCAAGAAGTAGACCATGCATATTCTTTTTTTCCGTTAAAATTAGTAAATTTTACATCAAAAGCTTTTGAAAAATTTTGTCCTAAAAAATGTGAAGTTCCAATTTGTAAAGCTTTTCCATCTTGCATGAGTGCTTCGATACAATATGTTTTTTCTGAACCAGAAAATTTATCCATATATGGCTTGATCCCTTGTAATACTGGAATAGCCATAAATTTTTCTGAAAAATCTGTATAGATATTTAATATTTTGAGAGCCTCTTCTATTGCTTCTTTTTTTGTAGAATGAGCGGTATGTCCTTCTTGCCACAAAAATTCTGTAGTTCTAATAAATAAACGAGTTCGCATTTCCCATCTCAGTGCATTTCCCCACTGATTGAATAAAATAGGTAAATCTCTATAAGATTGAATCCACCCTTTATAAGTCTTCCATATTATACTCTCTGAAGTTGGTCGAATTATTAGTTCTTCTTGTAACTTAGACTCAGGGTCAACGATAAAATTTTCTTGATTTTTTTTTAATCTATAATGAGTCACAATCCCACATCCTTCAGAAAAAATTTCAGTATGGTCTTTTTCTTTTGAAAAATATGATTTTGGAATAAGTGAAGGAAAATAAACATTTTGATGTCCAGTTAATTTTAACATTTTATCTAATATTGTTTTCATTCTATCCCATAAAGAGTATCCATATGGTTTTATAATCATAAAACCACGTACTCCTGAAAATTCTGCTAACCCAGATTTAACAACAATTTCATTATACCATTTTGAATAATTTTCACTACGTCTAGTTAACATAAAACATAAGAAATAATTTCGTTTCTTTCCGAAAGATAATAAAAATTATTTAACACATTTAATTTTATTTCTTTCTAAATTAGTAATTTGTTTAATATCATAAATTATGGCCCATCCTAAAAGAAGACAATCTAAATCGAGAAGAAATAAGAGAAGAAGTCATTTTAAAATAAAAGAACCTTTATTAAAAAAATGTCCTTTAACAAATCAAAAACATTTATATCATCATGCTCACTGGTATGAAGACAAGCTTTATTATAGAGGAAAAATACTATATAATAAAAATAAGAAAGACAATATATAATATAAATTATGGATTTAAAAAAAATCAAATCCCTGATTCAATTCATTTCAAATTCTAATATTGATGAAATAAGAATAAAATTAGAAAATACTGAAATATACATGAAAAACAGAATATTTAATAATGAAAAACCCTCATGTCATTCTGTTAGTCAAAAATCTTCTTCTTCTGATTTTTATGATAGATTTTGTCAAGAAGAAAAAAATCAATATTTAACTATCAAATCACCTATGATCGGAACTTTTTACAGAAAACCTCATCCAGATCAAGAACCTTTTGTAAAAATAGGAGATAAAATAAAAATAGGAACGAAAGTTTGTGTGATAGAGGCAATGAAACTTTTTAATGAGATTGAATCTGAAGTGAATGGAAAACTCATTAAAGTTTTAGTGGAAGATGCTACTCCTGTTGATTATGATCAGCCTTTATTTCTTTTAGATCCTAATTTTTAAATTTTTATGTTTAAAAAAATATTAATAGCTAATCGTGGAGAAATTGCTTTACGAATTATAAGAACAGTTAAAGAAATGGGAATTCAAACTGTAGCTGTTTATTCTACAGTAGATAAACATAGTCTTCATGTTTATTTTGCGGACGAAGCTGTATGTATTGGCCCACCACTTCCATCTCAATCTTATTTAAATATTCCGAATTTAATTTCGGCGGCAGAAATTACAAATGCAGATGCCATTCATCCTGGATATGGGTTTTTATCTGAAAATGCATATTTTTCTTCTATGTGTTATAAACATGGAATCAAATTTATTGGAGCTAATCCAAACCATATGATTCAAATGGGAAATAAAATTTCCGCTAAAAAAACTATGAAAAAAATTGGTATTTCTTGTTTACCTGGATCTGATTGTTTTGTTGAATCTTCTTATAAAGAGATAGAAAAAATTGCAGATAAAATTGGATATCCGATTATTATAAAAGCTGTTTCTGGAGGTGGAGGAAGAGGAATACGATCTGTTTTAGGTAAAAATCATTTAAAAAATTCTTGGGAAGAAGCTAAAAAAGAGGCTTGGTCTTGTTTTAGAAAAAAAGATCTATATATAGAAAAATTCATTTTAAATCCAAGACATATAGAAATCCAAATTATGGGAGATAGATATGGATCAGCATATCATTTGTCAGAAAGAGATTGTTCTATTCAAAGAAGAAATCAAAAATTAGTAGAAGAAGCTCCTTCTCCATTTTTAACTCCATTTTTGAGAAAAAAAATGGGAGAAGAAGCTATAAAAGCAGTTGAATATCTTCGTTATGAAGGAGTAGGTACTATAGAATTTTTGCTAGATCAAAAGAAAAATTTTTATTTTATGGAAATGAATCCAAGAATACAAGTTGAACATACGATAACTGAGGAAATAACAGGTTTAGATTTGATTCAAGAACAAATATTTTTAGCTTATGGAAAAAAACTTTCTAAAAAAAAAAATTTTTATCCAAAAATGTATTCTATAGAATGTAGAATTAATGCAGAAGAACCAAATCGTAATTTTCGTCCAGCCCCTGGTCAAATAACTCAAATGCATTTGCCTGGAGGAAAAGGTGTCCGTGTTGATACACACATTTATGCAGGATACATTGTTCCACATTATTATGATTCTATGATTGCTAAGATAATTGCGACTGCAAAAAGTAGAAAAGAAACTATTGAAAAAATGCGTCGTTCTTTAGATGAATTTGTAATAGAAGGAATTCATACTACTATTCCTTTCCTAAAAAAACTTATGCAAAACAATGAATTTTTAAAAGGAAATTATAACACTAATTTTTTAGATAATCTATATTAGAATATTATTTTTTTTCAAAAAATTTTAACATATCAATCATTTGTTGTATATTTCCATTCATAAATTCTGAAAAATTATAAATAGATTTGTGAATTCTATGATCCGTAACTCTGTTTTTAGGATAATTGTAGGTTCTAATTTTTACAGAACGGTCTCCTGTTGAGACTAAAGACTTTCTTTTTGTAGATATTTTTTTTAATCTTTTTTCTTTTTCACGTTGATAAATACGTGATCTTAAAACGCTTATTGCTTTTTCAAAATTTTTATGTTGAGAACGTTCTTCTTGACATTCTACTGTAATTTTACTGGGAATATGAGTTAATCGTACAGCAGATTCTGTTTTATTGACATGTTGTCCACCAGATCCACTAGATCGAAATGTATCTTTTTTTATATCAGATAAATTAATATTTACTTCTATATCTTTTACTCTAGGAAAAACTGCAACAGTTATCGCAGATGTATGAACTCTTCCTTGAGATTCTGTTTTTGGAATTCGTTGGACTCTGTGTACTCCTGATTCAAATTTTAAATTTCCATATACTCCTTTTTCTCCATTGATATCTAAAATCACTTCTTTATATCCTTTTGTTCCTCCTTTTTGTACATGTAAAATTTTATATTTCCATCCTGATTTTTTAAAATACATCGTGTACATTCTCAATATATCTTCGACAAAAAGACATGCTTCATCTCCTCCTGTTCCGGAACGTAATTCAAGTATAACAGCATTTCTATGATCTTCTGAATCTATTTGATATTCAGATTCTTTTTTTGAAGAAAATAGAAGATTGTAAGATTCCTTTTCAATAGAAGATAAATTACTTAAAACTTTGTGTTTTTCTGTTAAAGCTAGTTCCCTCATTTCCGTATCTGAATCATTTTCTAAAATGAAATTGATTTCTTTTAAGAAAACTAATTTTTTCTTATACTTTTCATAAATAGAAACTATTTTTTCTAATTTTTTGTATTTATTTAATAATATTTTATATTTTTTTTCATCAGATATAATATTGGGTTGTATGATAGATTTTGAAATTTCATCAAATTCCTTTTTATAAACTTCTAACTTTTTAATCAATGAAGTTTTTTTCATTTTTTTAATCTTTATAAAAATTCTTTACATTTTTATTCATCGTATTCGATTTATAGAATCGATTAATTCGATATCTTTTTTTATAGCTCTATTCGCCATAAATAAAATGTATATACATAATAATAAAAAAAAGAGTATTAAACACAATGTGTATTTATCATAATATGAATATGAAAAAAAAATTATTATTACATGAATTATATTAGAAAGTATATTAATTTTATTTAAATAAATTTGTAATTTTTTTTTATTAAAAAATAAAAAACTCAAAATAGATAACAATAAACATATAATTGTAAAAATTATAATTTGTTTTTTATAAAAAAAATATATGGAAAAAGAATAAATAAAAATTGAAATCAGTAAGTACAGTGATTGTATTCTATATAACATATTAAATTATTTTTTTAATTTTTTATTTAAGTTCAAATTAATTTTTTGTATAATTGTATTTATCGTTTCTAAGTTATTTTTTTCATAAGTTATTATTACACTAATAAAGTATATTACTTACCAAGCATATACATATATAAAAACCAATCACTTTATGTTTGATATTACTGAATTAAAAAGTAAAAAGCTTTTTGAATTACAGGAGATTGCTCGTTCATCAGGATTAAAAAAATGTACACAATTACGAAAGAACGAACTTTTAGAAAAAATTATTTCTATTTTTAATAATAAAAATACTTCTACTTCAAATTCAAAAAGAGAGAATCCTTTAAAAAAAGAATTTAAAATTCGAAAAAGTATTGAATCTAAAAAAAGAAAATTGATTTCTCAAGAACATTCAAAAATTTATAATTCTAAATTTTCTGAAGAATCCACAAGATTTCAAAAAAAACATCAAAATTTTTCTAATTGGAAAAAAAACGATAAACATGATATTCAAAATGTTTCATCATCTCAATCTCATGCTCATGGATCAGAAATGGGATCACAAAAAATTTATCATAATAAATATCGCACTCCTGAATATGAGTTTGAAGGAATCATAATAAGTGAAGGAGTATTAGAAATTATGCCAGAAAATTATGGATTTTTAAGATCTTCCGATTTTAATTATTTATCATCTCCTGATGATATTTACGTTTCTCAATCTCAAATTAGGCTTTTTGGAATGAGGACAGGAGATACAATCAGAGGAGAAGTTAGACCGCCTAAAGATGGAGAAAAATATTTTCCATTAATTAAAATTCTTGAGATTAATGGAAGATCTCCTTCTTTTGTAAGGAATAGAAATTCTTTTGAGCATTTAACTCCATTATTTCCAAATGAAAAATTTAAGTTAGCCGAAAAAAACGCAACTCTTTCCACAAGAATTGTAGATCTTTTTACTCCTATAGGAAAAGGACAAAGAGGAATGATTGTCGCTCCTCCTAAAACAGGAAAAACTACTTTATTAAAAGAAATAGCAAATGCTATTGCAGCTAATCATCCTGAAGTATATTTAATTATATTATTAATTGATGAACGTCCAGAAGAAGTAACAGATATGCAGAGAAATGTAAGAGGAGAAGTTATTGCTTCTACTTTTGATGAACCGGCTGATAGACATGTTAAAGTTGCTAATATTGTTTTGCAAAAAGCAAAAAGAATGGTAGAATGTTCACATGATGTAGTGATTTTGCTAGATTCAATTACGCGTTTAGCACGTGCCTATAACACTGTAGCTCCTGCATCTGGAAAGGTTTTATCAGGAGGAGTAGATGCAAATGCCTTGCATAGACCTAAAAGATTTTTTGGCGCGGCTAGAAATATTGAGAATGGAGGATCTTTATCTATAATTGCTACAGCTATGATTGATACAGGATCAAAAATGGACGAAGTTATATTTGAAGAATTTAAAGGAACTGGAAATAAAGAACTTCAATTAGATAGAAAAATAGCGAATAAACGAATTTATCCGGCTATTGATCTTGTTTCTTCTAGTACAAGAAAAGATGATCTTTTACTCGATACGAATACATTACAAAGAATGTGGATTTTACGAAAACATCTTTCCGATATGAATCCAGTAGAAGCTATGGAATTTTTAAGATCTAGAATGTCTAGAACTCAAAATAATGAGGAATTTCTAATATCTATGAATGGATGAATAAAATGAATGAATAATATTTGATTTTGTAGATGAAAAACATTATATTATTAAATATTCGCGGGATGGAGCAGTTGGTAGCTCGTCGGGCTCATAACCCGAAGGTCATAGGTTCGAGTCCTATTCCCGCTATTTTTTTTTGAATTTGAATGTATTATTCATTTATATTTTTTTCGTTTTTTATTTTTCTTATATGTATATTTTTTTTTATAAAATTGGAATTATTCTTTAGAAAAGAATTTAAAGATCAACAAAATGAAATTCAAAAATTATCTAAATATCATAGAACAGAAATCGTAGATTCTTTGATTGAAATCAAAAATTCTTTAACAAAAAATATCGAAATTTTTCAAAATAACATTGACCAAAAAATACAGTTTTATGCTGATCATCAAAGTAAAAAATTCGATTTTTTTTATACTTCACAGGATAAATTTATCCAAATTATTGAGAAAGAACTTAATGAAATAAAAAAAAACGTTAATGATAAACTTCAAACTTCTTTAAATACACATTTAGGGAAATCGTTCGAAATAATTGGAAATCAATTATTCTTTTTACAAGAAGGATTAGGAGAAATGAAAATTTTGGCTAAAGATGTGAGTTCTTTAAAAAGAACTTTAAATCATGTAAAAATATGTGGAAGTTTTAGCGAAATGCAACTTTCAATGCTTTTACAACAAATTTTATCTCCAGAACAATATGCTTCTAATGTTGTGACAAAATCTAATACAAATTTTGTAGTAGAATTTGCAATTAAACTTCCAGGATTTGAAGATGGAAATATGATTTGGTTACCTATTGATGTTAAGTTTCCAAAAGAAACTTATGAAAAAATACAAAGAGCTTATTCTGATGGAGAAAAAAAGAATATAGAAATAGCTATAAAAAATATGGAATCTGTGATAAAAAAAATGGCTAAAAATATTAAAGATAAATATATAGATCCTCCACATACTACTGATTTTGCTATTCTTTTTTTGCCTTTTGAAGGAATATATGCTGAAATTACAAAAAATTCTAGTTTGTTAGAAGAATTATTAAGAAAATACAAAACAGTGATAGCTGGTCCATCCACATTAGCTGCTATGTTAAACAGTTTACAAATAGGTTTCAGAACTTTAGCTATTCAAAAAAGAAGTTCTGAAGTATGGAAAATTTTAGAAAGTGTCAAACAGGAATTTACAAAATTTGGATTACTACTTCATCAAGCACAAGATAAATTACAAGGAGCTTCTAAAGATATAGATCGATTATTAGGTGTTAGAACTGGTTTAATAGAAAGAAAATTGAAAGATATAGAAAATTTATAAAAAAAACGGAGAGAAAGGGATTCGAACCCTTGACACTTTTTTGTGAACACGCTTTCCAGACGTGCGCCTTAATCCTCTCGGCCATCTCTCCAAAAAGTAGAATTGTAAGCCGGATTCTGTTTTTACACCTATCATTTATCTAGGATCTAGGTTACCCATGATCTCAATCTGCCTACCCCCCGGTCTCAACCAAGCCAGTTTTCCGGTATACATGGCATTTCACCACACAGAGTTTACATGATTTCACTACAGCAATTTTTCTGAATTTTTCTGTACGTTCTTTCTGTTGCACTATTCCTCATCTCACGATGGATGGGAATTACCCATTGTGTTGCTCTACGGTGTCCGGACTTTCCTCATTTTTTATAATAAAAAAAATGCGATAGGACATTCTACTTTTTATTTATATTTGAGTAAATATTTTCTACATCTTCATTAAGATAAAGTTTTTCAATAAAGTCTAAAACTTTACTCTGACTTTCTTCTGAAATATATTTGATCTGTTTAGGTATATATTCTATTTTATATTTATGGAATATTTTTAACTTTTCTAAATTATTTTTCATAGATCCAAAATATTCAAAATCTGTATATAAGTAGATCATATTATCATTTTTTACAAAATTTTTAGCTCCAAAATCTATTGTCATAAGTTCAAAATCATCCATGATATAACGAATATCTTTTTTTTCTATATAAAAAATACCCATTTTATGAAAAAAATGAATTAATTCTCCATTATTACATAATCTTCCTCCATTTTTATTAAAAAGTATTCTTATATTTGAAGTTGTTCGAATACTATTATCCGTTATACATTCTAGAATTAGACTGATACCGTGAATCAGTCCTTCTATATTTAAGTTCCTATAATTATTTTTTTTAGCTTGCAAAGCTTTTTCTACAGCTTTGTCTATAGTTCTTTTAGGAATATTGACTGATTTAGCATTTAAAACTGCATTTTTAAAACGATAACTATTTGTTCCTGATTCTTTTACTGCTACAGAAATTTCTTTAATAATTTTAGAAAATTTTTTAGATTTTTTGAAGTCTTGATTCGATTTTCTATGTTGTATATTTGACCATTTGCTATGTCCTGACATGAAATATCTTTTGTCTTTTATATTTTATATTCCTATATTTAAATTTTGCATCCGAATTCGTTTTCGTTGATACGGACTCACATTGGCAAGTTAAAAAAAAAATAGTTATGTCAAAAATTTGTGAATTGACAGGAAAAAAAGTAATGATAGGAAACAAAATTTCTCATGCTAATAATAAGAGAAAACGTCGTTTCAACATTAATTTATGTAAAAAACGCTTTTTTTTAACAAAAGAAAAAAAATGGATCACTTTAAAAATTTGCGTTTCTACTGTAAAACTTATTAATAAAATAGGAATCGAAAAGGTTTTAAAACGTTTTAAATATAAAATAAATTAAAATTTTAACAATGGCAAAAAAAGGAAATAGAATACAAGTCATATTAGAATGTTCTGAACAAAAAAAAACTGGAATCTCTGGTTGTTCTAGATACGTGACAACAAAAAATAAAAAGAATAATCCAAATAGAATGGAATTAAGAAAATATAATCCAATATTAAGAAAATATACAATTCATAAAGAAATTAAATAAATGTCTAAAATATCTAAAAAAGTAGTTGACAAGAAAGAAAAAAAAAGTTCAAAAAAAATGACTTTAGCCATAAAAATAATGAAATCTAAAAAATCAGGTTATTATACTTTTGAAAATAAAATGATTCCTTATGAAGAGACTAAGGTTTTTTTTACAAAAAAAAAATGAATTATAATGTTTTTAACAAATGAATCAAACGTTGAATAACGAATTCAAAAAAACTAGAATATCTTTTTTCTCAAAAATTAAAAATCTATTCTTGAAGAAATCAAAAATAGATATCAATGTTGTTGACCATATAGAAGAAATTTTATTATCTGCAGATGTAGGAACAAAAACTACCATAAAAATTATCTCTAATTTAGAAAAAGAAATAAAAAAATATAAAGATTCGCAAAATCTATTTAATTTTCTTAAAAAAGAGATTGAAAATCTTTTTACCAATATTGAAAACATATCTTTAGAAGAAAAAATCAATGAAAGTCAAAGACCATATGTCATACTTATAGTTGGAGTGAATGGGGTAGGAAAAACAACAACAATTGGAAAATTAGCTTTTCTTTTAAAGAAAAAAGGTTTTCATGTTATGATAGGTGCTGCAGATACATTTAGAGCTGCGGCTATTAATCAACTTGAAATATGGGCAAATAAGGCTGAAGTTCCTTTAATTAAACAACATATGTCTGCGGATCCAGCATCTGTGGCATATGATACTTTACAATCTGCAAAAAATAAAAAAAAAGATGTTGTACTAATTGATACAGCTGGAAGATTGCAAAATAGAATCAGTCTTATGGAAGAACTTTCTAAAATGAGTAGAGTTATGAAAAAAATAATACCTGAATCTCCTAATGAAATTATACTCGTTTTAGATGCTACAATTGGTCAAAATGCTTTTGAACAGGTAAAAAAATTTACTCATTTTGTTAAAATTTCCTCTATTATTTTAACCAAAATAGAAGGTACTGCTAAAGGAGGAGTAGTGATAGGAATAATGGATCAATTTAAAATTCCTATCCAATATTTAGGAATAGGAGAAAAAATACAAGATTTAAAAGTATTTGATAGAAAAAAATTTGTTGATTCTTTATTTTTGAAAAAAAAATGACATTATTTTCATAATATGAGTTATAGTCCTACTTTTGATAAATTTCTTACAAATGAATAAAAATAAAATTAGTGTTACTTCAGATAATATTTTTCCTATTATTAAAAAATTTCTTTATTCAGATCAAGAGGTTTTTTTACGTGAATTAGTTTCTAATGCTGTAGATGCTGTTGTAAAATTAAAAACTTTAATTAAACTAGAAAATTTATATGATATTGTTGATAATTTTCAAGTTAAAATTATCATAGATCAGAAAAATAGTACACTTCATATTTTGGACAATGGAATAGGTATGACTCAAGAAGAAGTGAATAAATATATTAATCAAATAGCTTTTTCTGGAGCTGAAGAATTTATTAAAAAGTACAAAAATTTAAAAGATTCTAATATTATTGGCCATTTTGGGTTAGGATTTTATTCTTCTTTTATGGTATCAAATAAAGTTATAATATTTACTCAATCTTATAAAAAAAATGCATCATCCATATTTTGGTCTTGTGAAGGGGATCCAAATTTCATCATGAAAGAAATTGAAAAAAGAGATAGAGGAACTGAAATAATTCTATCTATTAATGAAGAGAGTAAAAAATTTTTAGAGTACGATTATATTTTAAAATTATTACATAAGTATTGTAAATTCATGTCTGTAAAAATCTGTTTATCATCAAAACAGGATAATCAAGAAAAAGAAATTGTTATTAATAATATTCATCCAACCTGGAAAAAAAATCCAATTCAGTTAAACGATAAAAATTATTTAGATTTTTATCATGAATTATATACAAATCAATTAGAAGACCCCTTATTTTGGATCCATCTAAATATAGATCATCCTTTTCATCTAACGGGAATTTTATATTTCCCTAAAATAGAAAAAAAAATAGATATACAAAAAGAAAAAATTCATTTGTATCAAAATCAGGTTTATATTACAGATAATTTAGAAGGAGTAGTTCCAGATTTTCTTAGTTTATTAAGAGGAGTTATAGATTCTACAGATATTCCTCTGAACGTATCACGTTCTCATTTACAATCTGATCCATCTGTTAAAAATATATCTAAATATATAACTAGAAAAGTAGCTGATAAACTAGATGCTATGTTCCGAAAAAATAGGGAAGATTTTCAAAATAAATGGAAAGATATAAAAATCATAATAGAATATGGGATGATTAGTACACAAAATTTTTTTGATAAAGCTATCAAATTTTTTATTTTTCATACTGTAGATAAAAATTATTTTACATTAGAAGAATTAAAAAATAAAATTAAAGAATATCAAAAAAATAAAGAAGGTAAAATTGTTTTTCTTTATTCTTCTGATCGAGAAAAACAATATAGTTATATTCAATATGCAAAAGATAGATTTTATGAAGTTTTAATTTTGGATAGTCCACTTTCAGTTCATTTAATACAGAAATTAGAATTGTCTTATCAAGATATTTGTTTTGTACGAGTGGATTCAGATCATATTGATAAATTGATTGTTTCTAAAAAAGAAAAAAAAATTAATTCAGATCTTTCTGAAAAAGAAAAACAAGATTTAAAAAATTTGATTGAGTCTCATCTCATGGAAAATTTACAATTTTCCATAAAATTAGAAGATTTACCTATAAAAGAAAATCCTTTTATGATAGTGATTCCAGAATTTTTAAGAAGAATAAGAGAAATGAACTCTACTATAGGAAAAGATATAGTAGAAAAAGATAAATATTATCAGTTGATTATCAATGCAAATCATGTTTTGATGAAAAAAATATTAAAAGAAATGTCAGAAGAAAAAAGAAAAACAATTATACAAGAAGCTTTGAATTTGACCTTATTATCCAAAGGGTTACTGTATGGGAAAGATCTTACAAATTTTATCTCAATGAGATTTAAAGACCTGATTCAAGAATAAAATAAGTGTAATTCATTTGTTAAATTTTTTTAGTTTAATTCCTGTTAATATTTTCTTTGTATACAAAGGAAAATCTGAATTTTGTATCCACCCATAATAGTTTGGATCTTTTTCAAAGATTTCAAAAACTTTTTCTCCTTTGTATTTTCCAAAATTGAATATTTCATTTCCCTCATCATCTATTTTTACAAATCCAGCAAGATCTGCTATATTTTTCTGATGAGAAAATTGATTGAGACTTTTGATGTCTTTTTTTAATTTTTCATATTTTTCTAATTGTGCTAATAATATTTCGTATGTAGCAAATGTATCAGATTTTGAACTATGAGCTTTTATAAGATCTTTATTACAGTAATATTTATAAGCAGCAGAAAGAGTTCTAGGTTCCATTTTATGAAAAATAACTTGAACATCTATAGTTCTATGTTTTTTAATGTCAAAAGATATTCCTGCACGAAGCATTTCCTCTGCTAAAATTGGAATATCAAATCTATTAGAGTTATATCCTGCTAAATCTGTATTTTCGATCATTTTAAAAATAGAAAAAGCTACATCTTTAAATGGAAGTTTTCCTTTCACATCTTCATCTCTAATGCCATGAATTGCTGTTGATTGAGGAGGAATAGGTATTTCCGGATAAATTAACCAGGTTTTATCTTCTTGTTCTTCATTAGGAAATATTTTTAATATAGATATTTCTATAATTCTATCTTTTCCTATGTTAATTCCTGTTGCTTCTATATCAAAAAAACAAACAGGACGATAAAGTTTTAATTTCATTAGTTATGAATTTTTTTTTTTAATGTATTATGAAAATAAATTGAGGTAATTATATAAAAAATAACAATACATGGTAAAGCTGTTATATGTAAAGTTAATAAAAGAAATGTACTAATCAATAAAAAAACATAACGTATTTTATTCTTTTTCCAAGAGAAATTTTCAAAATGAAAACTAAGCATTGTTATCTTAGATATTAAGAGATAACAGGACAACAATATCATCAAAAACATTGTAATAATATAAATGTTTATGATTTTCTTATCGATAAAAAAAATAGTATGATTTGTAATGACAATAGATAAAGAAGAAAAGAATAAAGTATTCACGGGTGTTGTTAGTCCTATAACATAATTATTCTTACGAGGAGTCACATTGAATTCAGCTAAACGCAATGCAGAAAAAATGGAAATCAAAAAGGAAGAATACTCAATAAATGGAATCATAATTTTTTTTTCCAATAAAAAAAAAACTATAATAGATGGAACAACTCCAAAAGAAACCATATCTGCTAAAGAATCCAATTCCTTTCCAAATAAATTTTTATTTTTTATTAATCTAGAAAAAAAACCATCTAAAAAATCAAAAATTATTGAAAATAAAGTAAAAATAGCGGAATAATTAAAATTTTTATATTGTAATAATATTATAGATACACATCCACAAAATAAATTAAATAAAGTGAATATGTTGGGAATTGTTTTTGTTTTTATCAAAATGTACACAATTTATAAAAAACTTTTCTAAAATAAAAATTTTATTTTATGATGATTAAATTATTTTATGAAATTTCTAATTTTGATTTTCTAAAAAAAAAATCTTTTTTTATTAAGGAGATATGTATTTTACTAAATAATGAAGGTATGTATATTGGAAATATTAACTATATTTTTTGTCATGATGATTTTCTTTTATATATGAATCAAAAATATTTGAAAAAAAATTTCTATACAGATGTACTTGCTTTTAATTATTCTGTTAATCGACATATTTCAGGAGATGTATTTATTAGTGTTGATCGTGTTTATGAAAATTCTAAAGAATGGAATCAATTTTTTTTATCTGAATTAAAACGTGTCATGATCCATGCTGTATTACATTTTTTGGGATATGATGACCACAATCATATGGATAAAAAACTTATGAAAAAAAAAGAAGATTTTTATTTAAATTTATTTCAATTTTAAAAAAATCATGTTTTCAGATATATATGATGTGATTGTAGTTGGAGGCGGACATGCTGGTGTTGAAGCGGCATCTGCATCTTCTAACATGGGTTCTAAAACTTTGCTCATCACTACAAATTTACAAACTATAGGTCAAATGTCATGTAATCCAGCTATAGGAGGAATAGCGAAAGGTCAAATGATTCGAGAAATAGATGCTTTAGGTGGTTATTCAGGAATAATTGCCGACCACAGTACAATTCAATTTAGAATGTTAAATAAATCTAAAGGGCCTGCTATGTGGAGTCCTAGAGCTCAATGTGATAGAAAATTATTTTCTTATTATTGGAGATTATTTCTGGAAAAAAATACTCAATTAGATTTATATCAAGATACAGTAATATCTTTAATAATGAAAAAACATAAAATACAAGGAGTAAAAACTTCTTTTGGTGTAAAAATTAAAGGGAAAGCAGTTGTACTTACCAATGGTACTTTTTTAAATGGAAAAATTCATATTGGAAAAAATAAAATTAATGGAGGAAGAATTGCGGAACAAGAAGTAAGAGGGATAACGGAACAATTAACTGAAAATTTTGGATTCCGATTTGGAAGAATGAAAACAGGAACATCGCCAAGAGTAGATGGACGTTCTTTAAATTACGAAAAAATGAAATCTCAAAATGGAGATGAAGAACCAAAAAAATTTTCCTTTTTTTGGAACACAAATAAATTGGAAAAACAAAAAAAATGTTACATCACTTATACAAATCAAAAAGTACATGATTTTATACGTCATCATTTCAATTTTTCTCCATCTTATACAGGATCTATTCAAGGAGTTAGTCCTAGATATTGTCCTTCTATAGAAGAAAAAGTATTTCGATTTTCAGATAAAAAAGAACATACGATTTTTGTTGAACCAGAAGGATGGGATACCGTAGAAGTATATGTTAATGGATTTTCCACTTCTTTTCCAGAAGAAATACAATATAAATCTTTAAAAAAAATTTCTGGTTTTGAAAATGTAAAAATATTGAAGCCTGGATATGCTATTGAATACGATTATTTTCCACCAGAACAATTAAAACCTACTTTAGAAAGCAAAATTATAGAAAACCTTTTTTTTGCTGGACAAATTAATGGAACAACTGGATATGAAGAAGCTGCTGCACAAGGATTAATAGCAGGAATTAATGTTCATTTAAAAATTCATAATAAAGAACCATTGATTCTAAAAAGAAATCAGTCTTACATTGGAGTTTTAATAGATGATTTGATAACAAAAGGAACAAAAGAGCCATACAGAATGTTCACTTCGAGAGCTGAATATAGAATGTTATTACGACAAGATAATGCGGATGAAAGATTAACTCCAATTGGATACAACATCGGTTTAATTTCAGAAAAAAAAATGGTATTACTAAATAAAAAGAAATCTAAAATAAAAAAATGTATGTATTTATTTCAAAATAAAAATTTTGATCCAACAACTATAAATCCTATTTTATGTGCTAAAAAATCTCCTAAGATCTTACATAATCAAAAAATAGAAAATATTTTATCTCGTTCTGAAATCGATCTTCAAGATATCATATCTATACCATTTTTAATGCAGGAAATTAAAAAAAATGATTTTTCTAAAGAAATTTTGGAACAAGTTTCCATTCGGATCAAATATAAGGGATACATAGACAGAGAAGAAAAAAATGCAAAAAAATTATTAAAATTAGAAAATCTTAAAATACCGAATAATTTCGATTACAAATCAATTCAATCTCTTTCTTCAGAAGCAAGAGAAAAATTGGATTATTATCGTCCCATATCATTAGCTCAAGCTTCAAGAATTAGTGGAATATCTCCTTCAGATCTAAGTATTTTGCTTATTCATATGAATCGTTAAATTTTTTGTGTATCATGAATCATGATTGGTTCTGAATATAACAAATAAATCTTCATCTTTTTTTTTCATGTAAAATTTTTCTCTTGCTAATTTTTCCAGATATTTAGTATCTGTAGTTAGTTTCTTCAATTGAATTGCTTCTAATAAAATTTTTTTTTTCAAAAAATTCCTCTTTTTTGTCATTTCATGAATATTTTTTTTGAATTTATAATGTAACATTAAAGAATTAGAATCAAAAAAAGATATCCATATCAAGAAAAAAATACTAATCCAAAAATATTTATTTCTAAGTATTTTATGTTTTTTTTGTTTTACCATATTTTATAAAGAAACGGATGAGAAACTTGTTAATTAACATACTTATAATCCAATAAATACTAAAAAAAAATAAAAATAGTATACACCAAAAACCAGATACAGTTATAAATAAAAAAAATAAAAATCCTAAAAATTTAATAAGCATGATTACAATTTTTATATTTTATATAATTTCGTAAAAAAAATAGAATAATGACATATAGAATAGAAAAAGATACTTTAGGATTTGTTAAAGTTCCTATTAATAAATATTGGGGAGCACAAACAGAAAGATCTAGAAAGAATTTTAGAATCGGACCAGAAGCTTCTATGCCTATAGAAATTATTCATGCATTTGCTTTATTAAAAAAAGCAGCTGCTCATGTTAACTTTGAATTAGGTATTTTATCTAAAAAAAAGAAAGATATGATATCCTTAGTTTGTGACGAAATTATAGATAAAAAATTAAACGATCAATTTCCTTTAGTTATATGGCAAACTGGATCAGGAACTCATACCAACATGAATATTAATGAAGTTATATCCAATAGAGCTCATGTTTTAATGGGAAAGAAACTAGGAAATTCTAAATCTTTTATTCATCCTAATGATGATGTAAATATGTCACAATCATCTAATGATACTTTTTCTACGGCTATGCATATAGCCTCTTATCAAAAATTAGTCAAAAAAACTATTCCTTCTATTCAAGAATTAAAAAGGACTTTGGAAAAAAAATCAAAATCATTTCATAACATTATTAAAATAGGAAGAACACATCTGATGGATGCTGTCCCTATCACTCTAGAACAAGAATTTTCAGGATATATTACTCAAATAGATCATGGATTAAATGTTATAAAAAAAACTTTAAGTCATCTTTCTGAATTATCAATAGGAGGAACAGCTGTTGGAACAGGATTGAATGCTCCTAAAGAATATGATAGAAAAGTCACAGAATATATATGTCAATATACTGGATATCCTTTTCAAGTAGCAAAAAATAAATTTGAAGCATTATCATCTCATGATGCAATAGTGGAATCTCATAGTGCTCTTAAACAAATAGCAGTTTCTTTAATTAAAATATCAAATGATATTCGTCTTTTAGCTTCTGGACCACGTTCAGGAATTGGAGAAATTTTTCTTCCTGAAAATGAGCCTGGATCTTCTATCATGCCTGGAAAAGTCAATCCTACTCAATGCGAAGCTATTATTATGGTCTGTACTCAAATTATGGGGAATGACGTCACTATTTCTATAGCGGGATCTTCAGGAAATTTTCAATTGAATGTAGCTAAACCATTAATGGCATATAATTTTTTGCAATCTTCTCAATTAATTGCAGATGCTTGTAGTTCATTTTCCTCTTTTTGTGTAAAAGGAATAAAACCAAATCATCAAAGAATTAAAGACTTATTGGAAAGGTCTTTGATGTTAGTTACAGCACTCAATAGTCATATTGGATATGAAAAATCAGCAGAAATTGCAAAATTTGCTTATGCAAATAATACTACATTAAAAGAAGAAGCTATCCGATTAGGATATTTAACTCATGATGAATTTGAAAAATTAGTGAATCCATATAAAATGGTGTAGAAAAATTATTTTCTAAAAAATAATTTTTCTACATTCGAATGAATTATATTGGATATTATTTCTTCTGATGTAGAATAAATTTGTGACAATTTTTTTAAAATTATTCTTAAATTTTTTGGTTCATTTCTTTTTCCTCTAAAAGGATGTGGAGAAAGATAAGGTGAATCAGTTTCTAATACTATATGATTCAAACTTATTTGATGTAAAAATTGACTAACATGATTTTTTTTAAAAGTGATTATTCCTCCAATTCCTAATTGGATTCCCAAATCAATTATTTTTTTCGCCTGTTCTAAAGTTCCTGAAAAACAATGAAGAACTCCTCTTATATAAGAATTTTTTTCTTTTGATAAAATATGAAAAACTTGGTCAAAAGCTTCTCTGCAATGTATAACTATAGGTAATTTTTTTTGCTTTGCCCATTGTATTTGAGTCTGAAAAGCATATTTCTGCTCAGAAAAAAAATTTTTTTTCAAATGAAAATCCATTCCGATTTCTCCAATTGAGATAAAGGAATGTTTATATAACCATGTTTCAATATTTTTCAATTCTTTTTTTAAGTTATCTGGATTAACTTGATTAGGATGTAATCCTATCATAGAAAAACATATATTAGGATATTTTTTTTCTAATTCTAATATACGAGGAATAGTGGAACTATCTATAGAAGGAAGAAAAAATCTATTAATTCCTTTACGAAAAGCTTTTTGTATTACAGAATTAATATCTTCATCAAATTCTTTCATATATAAATGGGTATGTGTATCAGTAATTTTCATGTAAAAGTTAATTTTAAATTTTTATTTTTAAATCAAAAAATTTTATGAAAGCTTATTTATTTCCAGGTCAAGGATCTCAATTTGTAGGAATGGGAAAAAACTTATATAAAAATTCTCATATGGCAAAAAAATTATTTCAATTATCTGACGAAGTTTTAGGTTTTCGAATGACATCTATAATGTTTGAAGGATCTATAGATATTTTAAAAAATACGAAATATACACAACTATCAATTTATATATATTCAGTTATACTAGCAAAAACATTAAATAATTTTGAACCAGATATGGTAGCTGGACATTCTCTTGGAGAATTATCTGCTTTAGCTGCAATTAATGTATTTTCTTTTGAAGATGGATTAATATTAGTCAATCAAAGAGCTTCAATTATGCAAGATATTTGTGAATCTATTCATGGAGGAATGGCTGTTGTATTTGGACTAGAAGATAATATTATAGAAAATATTTGTAAAAATGATCATGGTATTATAGTCCCATCTAATTATAATAGTCCTAAACAACTAGTAATTTCTGGAGAAATTCAAGCTTTAAAAAGAGTTTGTTCTGATCTAAAAAAAATAGGAGCTAAGAAAATATTGGTTCTTCCTGTTCACGGAGCTTTTCATTCTCCAATTATGAAACCAGTTCAAAAAAAATTTCAAAAAATTGTTAATCAAATTTTTTTTCAAGATTCTAAGTGTCCAATATATCAAAATGTAACGGCTTTACCTGTAACAAAATCTGATGATATTAAAAAAAATATTGTAAAACAATTGACATTTCCAGTTAGATGGAAACAATCCATAAAAAATATGATGAATAATGGAGCAAGCTCATTTACAGAAATAGGTCCAGGAAATGTTTTACTAGGTTTAATTAAAAAAATTTCAAGAAGTTCTTCATAAAAAAAAATATAAATCTATAATGTATAGATATAAACATTTTTTTTATAGTCATGGAAAGCTGTTATTAACAGGAGAATATTTTATTATGCATGGAGCCAGTGGATTAGCTTTGCCTACAATTCAAGGACAATCACTCACTATTTTTGGAGATCATTTTTCATCCGTTTTACATTGGAAAAGTTACGATGAAATAAATCAACTTTGGTTTGAAGGAATATTTCAACTTCCTTCTTTAGATATTTGTTACGAAACAGAAAAAAATACTGCCATTAAATTGAGAGATTTATTATTGAAATCTAGAAAAATTCAAAAAAATTTTCTTCCTAATTCATTAGGAATATATGTTAAAACACAATTAGAATTTCCAAAAAATTGGGGATTAGGCAGTAGTTCCACTTTAATTAACAACATAGCGAAATGGGCTAAAATAAATCCTTCCATGCTATTAGGAAACTATTTTCCAGGTAGTGGATATGATATAGCTTGTGTTTCAATTTCAAAACCAATAATTTATAAATTATTGAATAAAAAACCACATATCCTACCTATAAAATTCGATCCTCCGTTCAAAGATAAACTTTTTTTTCTACATCTTAATAGAAAACAAAATACTTGTGATGAAATACAATATTTTCGTTCTAATATTTCTCATATATCTAATGATAATATTGAATCTATATCTTATATAACTCAAAAAATTCCTTATTGTAAAACATTGAAGGAATTCGAAGAATTATTATTACAACATGAAAATATTGTATCAAAAATACTTCAAATCCCTACTATTAAAGAAACATATTTTCCAGATTATCTAGGATTAGTAAAGAGTTTGGGTGCTTGGGGAGGAGATTTTGTTTTGATAAGTTTTAGAAAAGGAATGAAACATTATTTTTCTCAAAAAGGATTTCATACTCTGATTTCATTTGATGAAATGATTTTTAAAATATAAAAGTTATTTATATATAATTATATATATTTAAAAAAATTTATTATTATGTGCAGTTTCGTAAATTTTAATATCAATGGATATCATTATAAACTTCCTGTAATTTATGGAACTTTTTGTGATAAAGCTATTAATATTTCTCAATTGAGAGAAAATACAGGTTTTATTACATTTGATCCAGGATTTAAAAACACAGGAATTACTAAGAGTTCTATTAGTTTTATAGATGGTGAAAAAGGGGAACTTCTATATAGAGGATATCCTATTGAACAAATTATTAATAAGTGTTCATTTATAGAAACAAGTTATCTGATTCTGAATGGAGAACTTCCTGATACTGCACAATTAAAATATTTTTCTGAAAAAATAAAAAAATTGAATCATATTCATGTAAAAATCAATCAAATACTTGATCAAATTCCTAATTCTTATCATCCTATGGGAATTTTATCTTATTTGACTTATATTTTAGATACATTTATTAATTCTTTGGAAGAAAAAGAAGAAGAGATGTATCTTCATTTATTAGCTAAATTGCCTATGTTAGCTGCTTTAACTTATAGAAAAAAAATAGGATTACCTCCACTTCCTACTTATGCAGATTATCATCTTGATTATATATCTAATTTATTAAAGATGTTTTTTTCTATTCCTAACAAATCTTATAAACAAAATCCAATTATTGTAGATGCTTTGAATAAAGTTTTAATATTACATGCTGATCATGAACAAAATTGTTCCACAACTACTGTTCGTTTATTAGGTTCTGCTCATGCTGGTTTATTTTCATCTATATCTGCAGGGATGAGTGCTCTTTGGGGAAAACTACATGGGGGAGCGAATCAAGCTGTTATTGAAATGTTAGAAAACATTTTAAAAAGTGGAGGAAACATAAAAAAATGGATAGAAAAAGCAAAAAACAAGAAAGATCCATTCCGACTTATGGGATTTGGACATAGAATTTATAAAAATTTTGATCCTAGAGCGAGGATAGCTAAAAAAGTAGCAGAAAATGTAATTCAAAAATTGGGGATTTCTGATCCAATATTTGAATTAGCAAAAAATATTGAAGAAAATGCTCTTAAGGATTCTTATTTTGTAGAAAAAAAACTTTATCCTAATATTGATTTTTACTCAGGAATTATTTACCAAGCTATTGGTATTCCAAAAGATATGTTCACTGTTATGTTTGCTTTAGGTAGGTTATCAGGATGGATTGCTCATTGGAAAGAAATGAAATTTAATAGAGAACCTATAGCAAGACCTAGACAAATTTATATAGGATATAAGAAAAGAAATATAGAAAATTAGTGCGGGCGAAGGGATTCGAACCCTTATGCCTAAACAGGCATCAGATCCTAATTCTGACGTGTATACCGATTCCACCACGCCCACTTTTTTGAAAAGTATAATAAATTAATGAAAATAAAAAGAAGATGATATAATTTCTTTTTTTTTATTAAAAATTTGATATTCTGTGTATTCAAACGAATCTCTTGGAATTATTTTAATCCATTTTTTATATTTTAATAACCATTTTTGTTGAATAGAAGGAAGTCCTTTTTTTAAATAAGCTGCAACAAAAGAATGAATGTGTAATTGTATTCCTTTATGATTTTTAGTAATGGTTTTTAAAACAAATTCTAAATAATGAATATAATCTTCAGGAGAGTTTTTATACTTTTTATTATTAATATTCATTTTTTTTAATTCGGGTCTTACTCGATGACGAGTAAATTGAACTAACCCGAATTTATTAGGAGGTAAAATTTGATGTTTTGCTCTATCATTTTTCATTTTTTCTTTTAAATGTTCATATAGTTGTTTTTTTTGCATTGAATCAGACATATCTATAAAATCTACTACAATTATACCACCCATATCTCTCAATCTAAGTTGTCTTGCTATTTCTGTTGCTGCTGATAAATTAATTTTTAATATATTATCAATTCTTTCTGATTCTGTACAATTCTTCATCATATGATTATTCATTCCACTATTAACATCTATCACATGTAAAGCTTCAGTATGTTCTATAATGAGATAAGCTCCATTATCGAGAGGTACATTTTTTCCTAAAAAAATTTGTATTTTTTTCTCTATCCCATATTTTTTAAATATGGGAACATTTCCTTGATAATATTTAATTATACTAGTTTTTTTTGGAGCAATCAAAGATAAATATGAACGAATTTCTTGACAAATCAAACTGTTATTACAACAAATAGATTTAAAATTATCATTAAATATATCTCTTAATAAACAATAAATTTTACTAACTTCACTCAATACCCGAACAGGAGGTAAAAATTTCATTAAATTGTTTAATGTTTTTTTCCATTTATTAATTAAAAAAATCAATTCTTCATTCAAAATTTCTTCTATTTCATTAGAAGCAGCCGTACGAATAATAATTCCAAATTTATGTGGTATTATTTTTTTAATGTAAGAAATCAATCTATTTTTTTCTTTTATATTTTTTATTTTTTTAGAAATAAAAATTTTTTCTGAAAAAGGTATAAGAATTAAGTTTCTTCCTGGAAGACAAATTTTTGTAGTAAGTTTTGGCCCCTTATTAGAAATAGGCTCCTTAGAAATTTGAACTAATATTTTTTGTCCAATATGCAATATACAATCTATAGAGTTTTTTTTTTCTTGTATGTTTACATTATTATGATTAATAGATTTTTTTTTGATGTGATTTGTAGAAATCATATTGAGCATTTGATCTATTTGAAATCCAATATCATCATAATGTAAAAAAGCTCCCTTTGAATGTCCTATATCTATAATAGCAGCATTTAACCCATATAAAATTTTTTTAACTATTCCTAAATATATGTCTCCTACAGAGAATTTTTTATTAAAAATATCTCGATGAAGCTCCAATAATTTTCCTTCTTCTAATAGAGCTATTTTGATTTCTTGTTCTTCTGCATTTATAATTAACTCTTGATTCATACATAAAAACAAGGAAAAAAGTTTTAAAATTACAAAAAATTAATTTTTATTTCTTTTTATGCCTATTTTTTCTATTTCTTTTTTTCCTTTTATGGGTTGCGATCTTACGTCTTTTTCTTTTTTTTCCGTTTGGCATATTGGCATAATTTAAAATTAGTAATTTATGTATTTACTTTTTAATAGGAACATTTTTTTTCACTAATTCTGTGAAAGATTTTGCCGGTTTAAATGCTGGTATATTATGCGCAGGAATTACAATAGATATATCTTTGGATATATGACGTCCAAGTTTTTTCGCCCTATATTTAATGATAAATGATCCAAATCCTCTTAAATAAACATTTTCTCCCGATGTCAAACTTTGTTTTATTTTTTTCATAAATGTTTCTATCACCTTTTGTGTATCAATTCTCTCAGATCCAGTTTCTGATATGATTTCTGTTATTATATCTGCTTTTGTCATGTTAAATCATTATATCGAATAACAAAATTCGGTTTCCTAAATATACCAATTTTTTATAAAATTGCTCTAAAATTAAATTTATATGGATTTTTCTAAAAAAATAATAAATTGGTACAAAATAAATCATAGAAAACTTCCTTGGAGAGAAACTAAAAATCCATATTATATATTAGTTTCAGAGTTTATGTTGCAACAAACAAGAGTATCAAAAACAATAGAATATTATTTAAACTTTATAAAAAGATTTCCAAGTTTAAAAAAATTAGCTCAAGCAGAAGAAAAAGATGTATTGAAAAAATGGGAAGGATTAGGATATTATTCTAGAGCAAAATATTTACATTCTTTTGCGATCAAATTAAGTAATGATAAAAAATTTTTTCCAAAAAAATATCAAGAATTGATTAAATATAAAGGAATCGGTCCATACACAGGAGCAGCTATCGCATCTATATGTTTTCAAGAAGCTATACCTGCAGTAGATGGAAATACTTGCAGAGTATTTTCTAGATATTTAGGAATTTACAAAAATGTTGCATTGATTTCTACGAAAAATATGTTGCAAGTTATTATTTCAAAAATTATAGATACTGAACAGCCAGGAATTTTTAATCAAGCAATTATGGATTTAGGTTCAATTTTATGTACTCCAAAAAATCCTAAATGTTTTTTATGTCCAGTTAAAAATTCTTGTTTTTCTATTAAAAATAAAACTGTACATAAATTACCTATAAAAAAAATAAAAAAGTTTATAAAACATAGATTTTTTTATTATCTTTTTATATGTGATCAAAACAATAATATTTGTATAAATAAAAGATCAAATAAAGATATATGGAGGGGCCTTTACGATTTTCCTTTAATAGAATCGAAAGTAAATCTTTCCATTCATGAAGTAATTGATAAATTTTGTAAAAAAATTCGGGTTTTTGTTTCTATTTCTAATACTTTTAGTTATAATATTGAACACAAGCTCACCCATCAGATTTTATTAATTCGATTTTTAAATTGTAAAATATTACAAAATAAAAATATATTTTTTGATAATTTTTTTTTTATACCACATAATAAAATAAGTGAATACCCTTTTCCTAGTCCGGTTATTTTATTTTTAAAACATGAAAAAGTAATTTAGTTTTTATTTTCAATGAATTCTAGTATAAATTTTACATTTTTTCTAAAAATTATTATCAAAATTTAATCTCTTGGAAAAAGAATCTTCGACGAATATTTTTTTAGAAAAAACTTTATATTTAGTTTTTTATTTTGCAGTAATAATAATACTGTTATTATTTTCTGCATTAATATCTGGATCAGAGACTGCGTTTTTTTGTATTGAGAAAAAAACTATTGATAGAGAGAGAAGAAAAAACTCTTGTAGAGGAAATATCGTGTTTAAAATTTTACGCGAGAAAAAGAAACTCTTAGCAACAATATTAATATCTAATAATTTCTCTAATATTGGAATTGTCATATTAAGTTCCTACTTAATCACAGAATTTTTACAAGACAAATATTTAATTATATACAAACAATTTTATGTCCCTATTAATTTTATTTTAGAAGTGGGGTTTCTTACTTTTATTTTACTTTTATTTGGAGAAATAATTCCTAAAATATATGCTAGTAAAAATAATTTCCGTTTTGCTATTTTTATGGCAAAACCTTTAATGATTCTTAGTCAAATATTAAATCCAATCAGTAAAATTATAATTTTAATTTCAAAATCTATAGAAGAAAAAGTAAGAAGAAAAAAAAATACTATCTCTGTAGATCAACTTTCCAAAGCTTTAAAAATTACATCATCAAATAAAAAAAATATTAAAGAACGTCAATTTTTACAGAGAATTATTGATTTTGGAAATACAGAAACACATCAGATTATGACTCCAAGAATAGATATGTTTTCTTTAAATAGTAATACAAATTTTTCTGATGTTTTAGAATTAGTTCGTAATCAGGAATATTCTCGTATTCCTATTTATAAAGATAGTATTGATGATATAGAAGGAGTTCTTTTTGCTAAAGATCTACTTCCATTTGTTAATGATGAAAATTTTAAATGGAACAGATTAATTCATAGTCCTTTTTTTGTTCCGAAAAAAAAAAAGATAGACGATCTTCTAAGTGATTTTAAAAAAAGGAAAATACATTTAGCTATTGTAGTAGATGAATATGGAGGAACATGTGGATTAGTTACTCTTGAAGATGTGATAGAGGAAATAGTAGGAGATATTACTGATGAATTTGATGAAGAAGATATGTCTTATTCTAAATTAAATCAAAATAATTATTTATTTGATGGAAAAACATCTTTAATTAATTTTTATCGTATTATGAACATTAAAGAAGAAGTTTTTTTTGAGAATAAAAAAGGAGAGGCAGATACTTTAGGGGGGTTTATCATGGAAATAAACAAAGAATTTCCGAAAAAAAAACAGAAGATTAATTTTTTAAATTATTCTTTTATTATAAGAAGTATTGATCATAAAAGAATTAAAACTATAGAAGTAATAAGGAAAAAAATGAGTTAGATAATGTATATATTAAAATGAAAAAAATTAAATTTATATTTATTTATTACATAACAACATAAGTTTTGTGACATGATAAAAAACATGATTTTTTTTTCTATTATATTATTAATTATAGTAACTGGATCATATTTTTTTTTCAAAAAATTTTTTTTGTATTCATCAGAAAAAAAAGCGATGGAAGAGTTAAATTATGCTCAACAATATTTATCTCAAGGAGAAATAGATAAAGCTTTAAATAGGAAAAAAATTAAAATCAATTATTTAGGATTTTCAGGTATAGCTTCTCAATTTCCTTTGACTAAAGCAGGAAACATTTCAAAATTTTATGCAGGAATTTGCTATTACAAATTAGCTAATTACAAAGAATCCATAAAAATGATGAAAAGTTTTTCCGCAAAAGATGAAATTTTATCCTCTATGAAATACGGTATTATAGGAGATGCTTTTATTCAAATAAAAAATAAGAATGAAGCTTTAAAAAATTATATTATAGCAGCAAATGTAAGAGATAATAAAATTACGACTCCTCTTTATTATTACAAAGCAGCATTATTAAATTTTTCTATGAAAAAATATAAAAGTTCTAAATTTTTTCTTCAAAAAATAGAAAAAAAATATCCTCATTTTTTCTATAAAAAAAATGTTGAAAAATATCTTATGTTTATTGACAATAAGTTATAAATCATTATGTCTATGAAAACAGCTCCTTTTTATTCATTAGATAAAAAAAAAATAAAAAATGCAAACTTAAAATTTGCTATCGTTGTATCCTTATGGAATAGAGAAATCACGAGCAGATTATATAAAGGAGCTTATAATACTTTAATTCAATCAGGAGTATTAAAGGAAAAAATTCAAACTTGGGAAGTTCCTGGAAGTTATGAATTAATTTATTCTTCTAAAAAAATAGCTCATTCTTACAATTTTGATTCAATCATTGCAATAGGATCTTTAATAAAAGGAGAAACTCCTCATTTTGAATATCTATGTCAAGCTATTTCGCATGGAATTAAGGATATTAATATCATATATGATGTTCCTGTTATATTTTGTATTCTTTCTGATATAAATGAACAACAATCTTTTGATCGATCAGGTGGAAAAAATGGAAATAAAGGAATAGAATGTGCTAAAACAGCTATATATATGTCTTTATTTAAAAGATCTATAAAATAAATGAAAAATATTATTCAATTTTTACCTGAAAAAGTAATTCAACAAATAGCGGCTGGAGAGGTCATACAACGTCCTTCTTCTGTTTTAAAAGAACTTTTAGAAAATGCAATAGATGCAAATGCTAAAATAATTGATGTATTTATTAAAGATTCAGGAAAAACATTGATTCAATTGGTAGATGATGGAATAGGGATGAGTATTGATGATGCTAAAATGAGTATTCAAAAACATGCAACTTCTAAAATTAAAAAAACTGATGATATTTTCAAAATTAAAACAAAAGGTTTTAGAGGAGAAGCTTTAGCTGCTATAGCACTTGTTTCTCAATTAGAAATTCAAACTAAAAATAGAGAAGATTTGCTAGGAATTCATCTTTTTATAGAAGAAGGAAAAATAAAAAAACAAATTCCTACAAATATACTGAGAGGGACAAGAGTTTCAGTAAAAAATATTTTTTATAAAATTCCTGCTAGAAGACAATTTTTGAAATCTTCCAGAATAGAATTTCAACATATTATTTATGAATTCTATAAAATTGTTTTAGCTCACAGAGATATTACATATCGTTTTTATCACAATGATAAAATTATTTTTTATTTTAAAAAATCTTCTTTGATAGGAAGAATTAAAGAACTCTTTCAAACTAAAAATTTAGTTCCTATTTTTATAAATAAAAATAAAATTATAATAGAAGGATATGTTAGTGTTCCAGATATTTCTATAAAAAAAGGAGATCAATTTTTATTAGTCAATCAACGTTGTGTTACTCATTTATTTTTACATAAAAAAATAGTTCATGCTTATGATGGTTTTTTGAAAGATTTCAAAACAGCTTCTTATTTTATTTTTATTTTTATAAATACTCGTTTAGTAAATTGGAATATTCATCCAACAAAAAAAGAAGTAAAATTAGAAGAAGAAGAAAATATTGGAGAAATGATTCAACAAGAAATTAAAAATATTCTATTTTTTCAGTATAAAGTAAAAAAAAAAGAGTTAAAAAATTCTAATATTTTTTTATCTTGTCAATCACTCGAAAAAAACTATTTATTTGATAATTTTTTTTATAAACTTTCTGATAAAGAAAAAATTATTCAATTAGAAAACTTGTTTTATCAACTCAAGAAGTCTGATTTTGATTCATCTAATAATAATTTAAAAAATCAGTTATCTCATTACGTTAATCATAAAAAAAAAATAAAAACTTTACAGATTAATAAAAAATATATAGTTTTCGTATTCAATAATGAGTATATGATATTAGTAGATCAACACAGAGCACATCAAAATATATTATTTGAATTCTTTTTAAGAAAAAAATTTATTATCAGCCAACAATTTATTTTTCCTATACAAATAAAACTTTTGAAAATGGAATTTTTTTCTTTAAATAATATCAAAAATGATTTGATAAATTTTGGATTTCATTTATATATTTGTAATCAATCAGCTTATTTATATTCTTTACCTGAAAATATACAAAAAAATATGTTAGTTGAAATTATTAAAAATATTATAAAACATAATTTTATTAAAGGGGAAAAAAATAATAAAGAAAAACTAATTCAAATTATATCTCAATCTGCATCTATAAAATACGGAACACAGTTACATACTGAAAAAATGGAACGTATCATTAAAGATTTGTTTTCTTGTCGAAATCCAAATTCAACATATTCAGGTGATCCTATATTCTTTATATTAAATAAAAATCTTTTTTAAGAAGTGAATTTTTATACCAATTTTAATTCAGATGCTGTCAAACATTTAATTAGTATTAATATACTTGCGTATACAGCTGTTTTTGTTTTTTCACAATATAAAATAGAGAGTATTTTTTCTTTATATCATCCTTTAGATGAACGATTTGAGTTATATCAAATTTTGACTCATATGTTTATTCACTCTAAACGTCTTTTTTTGCACATAATTTTTAATATGTTAGCTTTATTTATGTTTGGTGGACAAATAGAAACTCTATTAGGAGTTAAAAAATTTATAATTTTATATTTTTTATCAGGTATTTTAGCTGCATTATTTCAAATTATTTTTAATACTGGTGTATTATATTATTTTGTTCAAACTTTAGACTTTTCACAAGCTAAAAAAACATTAGATTATTTAAATGAAGAACAAAAAATCAATCTTTATGCTTCTATGTATTCTCCTATGATGGGGGCTTCTGGAGCAGTAAGTGGAATAGTAGGTGCTTTTGCTAAATTTTTTCCTGAACATAAGATTTTTATCTTACCTTTTCCTTTTCCAATTGCGGTAAGAAAAGCTCTTATAATTTTTATTTTCGGAAGTTTTATATCTGCTGTTTTTAGTTTAGCTCCTGGAGTTGCTCATTTTGCTCATATTGGTGGAATTCTATCCGGTTATTTTATAGGAAGTTTTTTAATAAAAAATGAACATTATTATTGATTTTATGATTTTTCTTTTTTAAATAAAAAAGACATTAAATATGCAAATGAAAATAAAAAAAGTAAAGATAAATAAGAATGTTTATCATTTATTGTTCTCATAATACGGTTCCAACGAAATTTCCAATTAAATATATTTAAAGGATTTTTTCGATCCCAATCAATACTCATCCATATAAATATAGGTTTTCCTACTATATGATCTTCTGGTACAAAACCCCAATAACGAGAATCAGATGAATTATGTCTATTATCACCCATCATGAAATAATAATTATTTTTTACTCTATAATATTGTTTTGAAAACATATCGAATTGATCAACTTTTTCATAAGTAAAAATTTCATTATAAATATGAATGTTTTTTGAGTTTAATTTTATTAATTCTCCTTTTTTAGGAACGTGTAATGGTCCAAAAAAATCTCTATTCCAACCAGATTGATTTGGAAATATAGAATTTTCTTTAAAATGAATAGGAAGAATATATTTTTTTATAAAAACTATATTGTCAAATAAATTTTGTATTTGAGTGACTTTTTTATCGTTTAACATAATTTGATAAAAATATTCATCATTTTTTTCTTCGATACATTGAATATCTTCAATATCCATTTTATTATTAAGATATTCTATATTTAAAGGAATATTTACTGTTTTAACAAAATAAGCTTGTTGTTTTTCAAAAAAAGATTTTTCTTTTTTATGATTAACAAATAAAATACCTTCTTTAATAGAAATTAAATCTCCTGGTAAACCTACACAACGTTTGACATAATGATCTTTTCGATCTATTATTTTATGATTATAATCTTTAGGAAAATTAAAAACAACTATATCATTTCTTTTAATAGATTGTATGGCAGGAAAACGAAAGTAAGGAAATTGAAAAATAGAAACATAAGATTTTATATTTCCAATGATATTATTATGTGTAAAAGGTATAGAAATAGGAGATATAGGCATTCGTAATCCATAATGAATTTTACTGACTAGAATAAAATCTCCCACCAACAAAGTTCTTTCCATAGAAGAAGTCGGAATGACAAAAGGTTGAACTATATAAGTATGAATAATAAAAGAAAAAATAATAGCTAATAATATTCCCATATTATTTTCTTTTTTTTGAAAATTTTGATTTTCAATTTTTAGTGTATGAATATTTTTAAAATAATTTATATAAAAAATATATAGACCTGCAGATAATAAGAATAAAATGATATTTTTATTTGTTTTTTTATAAAAAGTGAAAATCAAATCCATCCATAAAATAAGAAATAACATTATGCTAGTTAATGGAATGAATAATAAAAAAATCCAAAAAATAGATCTTTTATAAATTTTTAAAAGAATAAAAATGTTGTATATAGGAATAAAAATTTTCCAACATTTTAACCCTAATTTTTTATAAAAACTCCATGTTCCTAAAATATGAATCAAATGTTCAAAAAATAAAAAAATTACACTTAAAATAAAATATTGGAACATACAAAGATATTTATATTCCTAAAACTTCTTTCATAGAAAAAATACCTTTTTTATTTTGAATCCATTCTGCAGCAATAACAGCACCTAAAGCAAATCCTTCTCTGTTATGAGCTTTATGTTTGATTTTGATCTCCTCTATTTTAGATTCATATTTTACAATATGTATTCCTGGTATATTATTGAATCTTTTTGATAAAATCAAAATTTGATTTTTTGTTTTTTTTTCATACAAACTCCATGTCTTTTTCATTTTATTATTAACTATATCTTTTGCTAAAGATATAGCTGTCCCACTAGGGATATCTATTTTTTCTTTGTGATGAATTTCTTCTATTGTTACTTCATAATCTCTAGAATATAAATGTAATAATTTTGATAATTTTTTATTAATTTCAAAGAAGATGTTCATTCCTATACTAAAATTTGAAGCATATAAAAAGGATCCATTTTTTTCCTTACATATTTCTTTAATAATTTCAAATTTTTTTAACCATCCTGTCGTTCCACTTACTATAGGAATATTATTTTCGATGCAAATTTTTATATTATTGAAAGCAGAATGAGGTTGACTAAATTCTATTGCTACATCTGAATTTGAATTTTTCAATAAGTTTATAGAAGGAGTTTCATCATGACATAATGAAATTTTATGATTTCTAATTTGAGCTATTTTTTCTACAGATTTTCCCATTTTTCCATATCCTATTATTGCTATATTCATATGATTTAATTTGAATAGAATTCATCCGAAGGGAAATTATATTTTTTTTGATGAAATATCAAATAAATTTTATATTTGAACTAATAAGCGACATAAATATTTTGATATGACGCCCACGTGGTGGAAATGGTAGACACGCCACTTTGAGGGGGTGGTATCCGATTCGGATGTGCTGGTTCAAATCCAGTCGTGGGTACAAAGTTTTTTTTTTATATAAGGATGCGAAATAAATCTGGATTTTTATTTAAATATTGAAAATGAACTTTATATTTTTTCATTCTTCCTATTAATCCAGAAAATTCATTTTTTTCTGACAATTCTATTCCAATCACGGCTGGTCCTTCTTCTTTTGAATTTTTTTTAGAATATTCAAAATAAGCAATATCATCTTTTGGACCTAAAATATTGTTCACAAATTCTTTTAAGGCCCCAGCTCTTTGTGGAAATTTGACAATAAAATAATGTTTTTTTTCTTCATATAAAAGAGATCTTTCTCTAATTTCTTCTGTTCTAGTGATATCATTATTTCCTCCACTTAAAATACATACAATAGTTTTTCCTTTTATTTCATTAGAATAAAAATCTAAAGCAGCTATTGAAAGAGCTCCAGCAGGTTCAGCGACAATAGCTTCTAAATTATATAAATCTAAAATTGTTGTACAAACTTTTCCTTCCGGAACTGTTATGATATCAAATAATATTTGATTGCATATGTTAAAATTTAATTTTCCCACTTTCTTTACTGAAGCTCCATCAATAAATCTATCTATTGTTTTTAATTCAACAATTTTTCCTTTTTTTAAAGAATAACTCATAGATGGAGCTCCTTTAGGTTCTACTCCTATAATTTTAGTTTTAGGACTTATTTCTTTAAAATAACTACCTACACCAGATACTAATCCACCTCCACCAATAGGAATAAAAACATAATCTATCCTATCTGAAATATTTTGTTTTAAAATTTCTAAACCTACAGTTGCTTGTCCTTCAATAATTTTAATATCATCGAAAGGATGAATAAAAATTTTTTCATTTTTTTTACAATCTTTCATTGCTTCACTACTAACTGCATCAAAAGTATCTCCAATAAGAATAATTTCTATATACTTTTTTCCAAACATTTTTACTCTTTCTACTTTTTGTTTAGGAGTAGTACTAGGCATATAAATTTTTCCCGATATTTTTAATATATTGCAAGAATATGCCACACCTTGAGCATGATTTCCAGCGCTAGCACAAACAATTCCTTTTTTCAGTTCTGAATAAGATAAACTTTTTATTTTATTATAAGCTCCTCTAATTTTATATGAACGTATGATTTGTAAGTCTTCTCTTTTTAGTAAAATATTAGCTTGATATTTTTCTGATAAAAGATAATTTTTTTGTAACGGAGTTTCATAAATGATATCTTTTAAAAGATTCTTAGCTTGAATTATTTCTTTATGAGAAGGAAAATATCCTTTAAATTTATTTTTCAATCTTTTAAAAATGAGTAAATTTATTTAATTCTGATCCTTTTTTTCCGGTCTAAGATTGCGAATCATAGATCCAACTTCCCATAATTCACTTTTTCTAAGATCTTGTAATTCTTTTTGCAATTTTTCTCTATAATTTATATGACTATTAGCTTGAATAATTCTTTTTGCTTCATGACCAGATAATACTTCATGATATAATTCTTGAAATACTGGAAAAGTAGCATCTCTAAATTTTTTCCACCAGTCTAAAGCTCCTCTTTGCGCAGTAGTAGAACAATTAGCGTACATCCAATCCATTCCTTTTTCTGATACTAATGGCATCAAACTTTGAGTTAATTCTTCTACAGTTTCGTTGAAAGATTCTGAAGGAGAATGTCCTTTTTCTCTTAATGTTTGATATTGTGCAGCAAAAATTCCTTGTATAGCTCCCATCAAAGTCCCTCTTTCTCCTACTAAATCGGAATATACCTCATTTTTAAAATTTGTTTTAAATAAATATCCAGATCCTATTCCTATTCCAATAGATAAAGTTTTTTCTAAACTATTCCCACTATAATCCTGATAAATAGCATAACTAGAATTAATTCCTTTTCCTTTTTTAAAAAGTCTTCTTAAACTAGTTCCTGATCCTTTAGGCGCTACTAAAAAAATATCTATATTTTTAGAAGGATATATTTTTGTTTGATTACAAAAAGTTAATCCAAATCCATGTGAAAAATATAAAGATTTTCCTTCAGTTAAATATTTACTAAGAGTAGGCCAAAAAGAGATTTGACCTGCATCTGATAATAAATACATAAGTATCGTACCTCTTTCAGCAGCTTCTTCTAAAGAAAAAAGATTTTCTCCTTCTATCCATTCATCTTGTAACGCTTTTTTCCAAGAATTAGAACATTTTCTTTGTCCTACTATTACTTGAAATCCATTATCCCTTAAATTTAGAGACTGTCCAGGACCTTGAACTCCATAACCTAAAACAGAAATAGTTTCTTTTTTCAAAATTTCTCTAGCTTTCCATAATGGAAATTCATCTCTTGTAATGATAGTTTCTTCTATAGATCCAAATTTAATTTTCATGATTTTTATTTTATTTAATATGTTGCTAGTGGTAAATCAATTTTTTTACATGAATTTTTTCTAGAATTTAGTTTCTCTAATTTAGAATAGTAAACATGAATAATTCCAATTAATTTTTCAATTAATTTTTTTATTTTAAACAATTGTTCTTCCTTACATTCTAAATCAATAATATATTGGATATTACTAATTGTTCCATTTTCATTATTCGATACATTAATGTGATTGGTTTTCAAATTTCTTCTATTTAATATAATAAGAATTCTGCTTAATAATCTTATTTCTTTTTCTCCTAAAATTATTATTCTGAATTTATGCTTCATAATGCTATATATTTAAAATTATGTTAAACGAATTTCATCTACAGATGCTCCTGCAGGAATCATAGGAAAAACATTATCTTCTTTTTTAATTACAATTTCTAGTAAGAAAGCTGTTTCATGATTTAATGCTTTCTTTATTGATTCTCCTAATTCCTCTCTTTCTTTCACCTTTTTTGCTTTTATATCATAAGCATTAGCTAATTTGATAAAATCTGGATTCACTAATTCTGTACACGAATAACGTTTATTGAAAAAAAGTTGTTGCCACTGACGTACCATTCCCAAGAAATTATTATTTAATAGTATAATTTTAACGGGAATACTATTTTGCAAAATAGTTCCCATTTCTTGTATTGTCATTTGGATTCCTCCATCTCCTACAACACAGATTACTTGTCTATTTTTGGATCCTAATTGAGCACCTATTGAAGCTGGTAAAGCAAAACCCATAGTTCCTAATCCTCCAGAAGTAATTTGACTTTTTTTGCAGGTAAAATTAAAATATCTTGAAGCTATCATTTGATGTTGTCCTACATCAGTTACAAGGATTGCGTTTTTTTGTTTATATTGGTTAATCCATTTAATTACTTCCCCCATCGTAATTTCTCCTTGTTTTGGATTGATATCTCTTTGTATAACTACGTTTTTTTCTTTTTCTTTAAGATGAAAAAATTGATCAATCCATTCTTTATGAATAGATTGATTAACGTAAGAAACCAGTTTTTTTAAAGAAATTTTACAATCTCCTAAAATTGGAATATGACATAAAATGTTTTTGTTTATTTCCGAAGAATCTATTTCTAAATGAATAATTTTAGCTCGTCTAGCATATTTTTTAACATCTCCAGTTACACGATCATCAAATCGCATTCCTACTGCAATGATTATATCACATTGATTAGTTAAAATATTTGGAGCATAATTTCCATGCATGCCTAACATGCCAACATACAAACGATGATCACTATCCAATGCTCCTAATCCTAACAGAGTACTCGCTACTGGAATTCCAGTTTTTTCAACAAATTCTTTAAATTCTTCTTCTGCTTCAGCTAAAATGACTCCTTGACCTACAAGAATTAAGGGTTTTTCCGCTAAGTTGATTAGATTTGCAGCTTCTATTATTTTTTTATCTTCTATACAAGGATATGGATGAAAATTTTTAATATGTTTACAACGTGTATAGTGGAATACAGCTTTTTGAAGCTGAGCATCTTTAGTAATATCTATTAAAACAGGTCCTGGTCTTCCTTTTTTAGCAATAAAAAAACCTTTTTTGATTGATTCACAAATATCTTCAGTTTTTAAAACTTGAATATTCCATTTGGTTACAGGGATAGAAATATCCATAATATTTGTTTCTTGAAAAGCATCAGTTCCTAATAAATGAGAAGAAACTTGTCCAGTAATACAAACAATAGGAGTACTATCTATCAAAGCATCGGCTAATCCAGTAATTAAATTGGTAGCTCCTGGGCCTGAAGTTGTAAAACACACACCAATTTGACCAGTAGCTCTAGCATATCCTTGTGCAGCATGAATTGAACCTTGTTCATGACGCATAAGAATATGCGAAATAGAACTTAAATAATCATGCAAAGAATCGTATATGGGCATAATAGCACCACCTGGATATCCAAAGATGTATTTTACCTTTTCATATAATAGGGTTTTTATTACGATTTCTGAACCATAGAAGAACTTTCTTTCCATATCCTAAAATTGATCTGTAACGCATCCTTCAGAAGCTTGGGATACCATTTTTGTATATTTATATAGATATCCTTTTTGTATTTTTAACAAAGGTGGACTCCATAATTTTCTCCTTTTTTGTATTTCTTCATATTCTACTTCAAGAGTAATAGTGTCATTTTCCGTATCTATTTTAATAAAATCATCATTTTGTACTAAAGCAATTAATCCTCCAGATTGTGCTTCTGGAGAAATATGTCCTACAACAAAACCATGTGATCCACCTGAGAATCTTCCATCTGTAATGAGTGCTACTTTTTTCCCTAAACCAGATCCCATAATATAAGATGTTGGTTTTAACATTTCTGGCATTCCTGGGCCACCCATAGGACCTACATATCGAATTACAATAACGATTCCAGGTAAAATTTTATTATTCAAAATAGCTTGATTTGCTTCTTTTTCAGAATTAAAAACATTAGCCTTTCCACGGAAAATTGTTCCTTCTTTTCCAGTTATTTTGGCAACAGCCCCTTCTGGAGATAAATTTCCATATAAAATTCTGATATGTCCATTTTTTTTGATTGGACGGGCTAAGGAATGAACTATTTTTTGATTAAAAGTTATATTGGGAATATTTTTCATATTTTCACATAATGTTTTTCCAGTAACGGTTAAACAATCTCCTGATAATATTCCTTCATTTAATAAATATTTTATAATAACAGGCATTCCTCCTATATACATATGTATATCTTCCATCAAAAAAATTCCACTAGGTTTTAGATTTCCAATGAGAGGGACTTGATTACTAATTTTATGAAAATCTTTTAAAGAAAAATCAATATTTGCTGATTTAGCAATGGCTAAAAAATGTAAAACTAAATTAGTAGACCCACCTAAACACATAGCTAATTTGACTCCATTTTCTATAGAAGTTTTTGTTACTATATCTTTAGGTTTGATTCCTTTTTCTAAAATATTTTTCATATATACAGAAATTTCTTCACATTCTTTTTTCTTGTTTTCACTAGTTGAAGGAGAAGATGAAGAATAAGGAAGCATCATCCCCATAGCTTCTAAAGCAGAAGCCATAGTATTTGCCGTATACATTCCTCCACAAGCTCCTGGACCAGGACAAGAATTCTTTACAATATTTCTATATTCATCTTCACTAATTTGATTCGTATTTTTTTTTCCTAAAGCTTCAAAAGAAGAAATAACATCTAATTTTTTTCCATTATAATAACCAGAAGAAATACTTCCTCCGTATACAATTATAGATGGTCTATTCAATCTTAACAAAGCTATCATAACTCCTGGTATATTTTTATCACATCCAGGTATAGCTATCACTCCATCATAATGATGAGAATTGACTACAGTTTCTATACTATCTGCTATTAATTCTCTAGAAGGTAATGAATACCTCATTCCTGATGTTCCCATAGTAATTCCATCACTTACTCCAATAGTAGTAAATTGAAATCCTACTAAATTTTTTTTTATAACCGATGATTTGATTCTTTTAGCTAATTTGTCTAAATGCATATTACAAGGATTCCCTTCGTACCAATTACTAACTATTCCTATTTGAGCTTTGCAAAAATCTGATTCTTTCATTCCTGCAGCATACAACATAGCATGTGCCGCTGGCAAATTAGGTTCTTTCGTGATTTTCTTACTAAAATCGTTAATTCTTTTTTTCATGAAAAATTTTAATAAATCAAAAAGCCCTACTTATCTATCAAGTAGGGATAAAAAAAATAACACCGAACTCGAATAGTTTTATGAAAAAAACTATACAAATTATGAATTATATAATGTGCAAAAATATGAAAAATATAGATTATATAAAAGCGTTTTTTATGGATTTATTTTTATAATATTATTATTATTTTGATGTATTAGTGAATATATTGTAAAGTTAATAATTAGAAATTACTTGAACAATACATTTTTAATTTTATATTAAAAAATCACGCTTTTTTTTGATAAAAAATTAAAAAATAAAAATTTATATTTATAAAATATATTCAATTTTTGAAAAAAATATAAAATATAAAATAATAGAAATTACTCCTGATCCTATCAATTCCTTTCCAATATACCAAGCGACAAATTGTCCTTCTGTTATAGCACATTGCATGGTTTCAAACTCAATAAACATTCCTTTTCTTATTTTATATAATTTTGATTTTTGTAATGGTTGTCTATAACGAATTCTACAAAATACATTCATTTTATCACCTTCCAAAAGAGTAAGATCTTTCCGTATCCAATGAATATTTTCTTCATGAATAAACAAAGATTTCCTATATAATCCTGGATGTTTTTTCCCCATACCTGTATAAACAATATTTTCTTTTACATCAGTATCTATAACAAAAAGAGCTTCCTGATAACCACCTAATGCTATCCCTTTACGTTGTCCCTTAGTAAAAGAATGAGCCCCTTGATGGTATCCAATTACTTTCCCATCTGATTTTCTATATTTTTTTTTTTTAGACAAAAAAAACAATTCTTCTTCTTTAGAAAGAAAATGTTTTTTTTCTTGATATATTGAGGAGTTAGAATTTATGAAAATTATTTTTCCTTTTTTTGGAATGATTTTTTTTTTAAGAAAATTGGGTAAATTAATTTTACCTACAAAACATAAACCTTGAGATTCTTTTTTATGAGCATTACGTAATCGATATATATCTGCTATTTTTCTAACTTGATTTTTAGTTAATAATCCTAATGGAAATAGTGATTTTTTCAATTGATATTGTGTTAATTGACATAAAAAATATGATTGATCTTTATTCAGATCTTTTCCAATTAAAAGACGATAAATTATTTTTCTATTTTTTACAATTTTTTCTTTATTCGCATAATGTCCTGTAGCAATGAAATCTGCTCCTAAATTAAGGGCTTTTTTCAAAAAAATTTTGAATTTTATTTCTTTATTACACAAGATATCTGGATTAGGAGTTTTTCCTAATCTATACTCGTTAAACATGTAATTAATGACATGTTTTTTATATTCATTTTTCATATCAACTACTTGAAAAGGTATATTTAATTGTTTAGCAACTAACATAGCATCAATGCTATCTTCTTTCCAAGTACATTTGTTAATATCTTCCTCTTCCCATTCCCAATTATGCATAAATAAGCCAATAACTTGATAACCTTTTTTTTTAAGAATTAATGCAGCAACACTTGAATCAACTCCGCCTGAAAGTCCAACTACTACTTTTTGCATAATGATAAAATTTATTATGTTATAGTTATGTGAATTGAAACAAAATTATTATAATCACGTTTAATATTTATGAGAACATTTCTCTGACTTTATCAAAAAAAGATTTTTCTGAATTTCCTGGATGAGGAATAAAATTTTCATTTTTTCTCATTTTTTCAAAAAATTTTCTTTGTTCTTCATTAATTTTTTTTGGAGTCCAAACATTCACATGAATTAAAAGACTTCCATATCCATATCCTTCAATATTAGGCAATCCTTTGTTTTTTAATCTAAGAGTTTTTCCTGACTGTGTTCCTGGATCTATTTTTATTCTCGCTTTCCCATTAATAGTGGGAACTTCTTTTATAGCGCCCAATATTGCATCTGAAAATGATATGTATAAATCATAATGAAGATTACTTCCTTCTCTTTTTAATTTTGCATGAGGGATTTCCTCAATTAACACAATCAAATCACCAGAAATTCCTCCAAATGGAGCTTCATTTCCTTTTTCAGAAACTTTCAATTGAATCCCTTCTGTTAATCCTTCGGGAATCTTTATAGTTACTAACTCCTCCTCTTTAATTAATCCATGTTTATTAGCTCCATAAGGAATATTTTCAATCACTTTTCCAGTTCCATAACATATTCCACATTGTGAAGTTGTTTGCATTCTCCCTAAAATAGTATTAGTGACTCGTGTTATCTGACCAGTCCCATTACAAGATGTACAATTTTTAAATTTTATGCCTTTAGCTGCTTTAAGTCTTTTAACTTTTACTTTTTTTTCAACTCCGTGAGCTATTTCTTCTAATGAAAGTTTGACTCTAATTCTTAAATCACTTCCTTTAATAGTTTTGTTTCTAGTTGATCTTCCAAATCCGAAATTGGAAAAACTTTCTCCAAATGCATCAGCGAAAATATCCCCAAAATTCGCAAAAATATCCTCCATGTTCATACCTGAACCTGATGCGCTTCCTTTTATTCCAGAATGTCCAAATTTATCATAACGTTGTCTTTTTTCTGTATTACTTAATACTTCATAAGCTTCAGCCGCTTCTTTGAATTTTTCTTCTGCTTTTTTTTTGTTATCTAAATTCTTATCTGGATGATATTTTATTGCTAGTTTTCGATAAGCCTTTTTAATTTCTTCTGGAGAAGCATTTTTAGAAACTCCTAATACTTCGTAATAATCTTTTTTCATCATGAAGATAAAAATTATTTTCCGGTAATAACTTTAGCATGTCGTATCACTTTTTCTTTTAAAATATATCCAGCTTCTATGATTTCTATAATTTTTCCTTTTAAATTTTCAGTTACAGCTGGTATTTGCGTTACAGCATCATGAAAATCCGTGTTAAAATCATCACCTTTTTTTATTTTGATTTTATTTAATCCTTTTTCTTTTAAAATTTTAATAAGTTTTTCCTGTATAAAAAAAATTCCTTTTACAAGATATTCATCTTTATCTTTATATTTTCTTAATTCTTTAATACATCGTTCAAAATCATCTAAAATCGGAATTAAATCTATAAGAATTTGCTCATGAACATTTCTAAAAATATCAAATCTTTCTTTTTGTATGCGTTTTTTAGAATTTTCAAATTCAGCAAAAAGACGTAAAAATTTATCTTTTTCTTTTTCTAACTCTTCTTTAAGAAATTGGATTTCTTTTTTTAATGAATCATCCACTTTTGTTTTTTCTTGACAAGAGGAAGACTCTACTTCCTCACATGAGGATGAGGATGAGGAGGACTGTTTGTCAGTGTTTATTTGATTGATATCCATAATATAAAAATATTTTCAACATAATTATATGGACTTTTTTTTGCAAAAGATTTGCCATAAATTATAATTATGTCATAATGACATTAAATAAATCAATTTATAGAATTGAATTTCAAATGTTTTCTAATGCAATTTAATCTTTCTTGAGCTATATTTTTTGCTTTTTTAGCTCCTAAAGCTAAAATATGATCCAAAAAAGATTTCTTTTTCATCAGAGAAAAAAATTTTTTTCTCTCATATGAGAATTTATGAATAATATATTCGTATAATGCAATTTTCGCTTCATAATATCCATATCCACCTTTTCTATATTTTTCTTTCATAATCTCTATCTTATCCAAAGGAGCTATTAAACTATATAACAACATAATATAATCAGTTTCAGGATTCTTTTTTTCTTCTACAGATTTATTATCTGTACGTATACCCATAATTTGTTTTTTTAAAATTTCATCTGAAGAAAAAATATCAATACAATTTTTTTTAGATTTACTCATTTTTTTACCGTCTGTTCCTAAAACAAACATATTTTTTTTTTGCAAAAAAGCATTAGGGATAACAAATAATTTTTTTCCTATTTTTTTATTAAAATAATTCGCTATTCGACGAGCGATTTCTATATGTTGTAATTGATCTTTTCCTACTGGAATAATTTCTGCATTATAAAGTAAAATATCAGCTGCCATTAAAATAGGATAAGTAAATAAACCTACACTTATTTTACCATGATCTATTTCCTTCATTTCTTTTTTAAAAGCATGAGCTAACACAAGTCTTTTATATGGATAAAAACAATTGAAATACCAGGCCAATTCAGTTACTAATGAAACATCAGATTGTCTATAAAATAAACAATTATCTATATTCAATCCAAAAGCTAACCATGCAGCTGCAATTTCATAAGTATTATTTTTGATTGTTTTTATATTTTCTATGTGAATCATAGAATGCAAATCCGCTATAAATATGAATGAAGAATGTTTTGTACTTTTATTAGCTATGGATACAGACGGAATAATCACACTTAAAATATTTCCCAAATGAGGGGAACCTGTACTTCTAATTCCTGTTAACATTTTTTCCATAATTATATTATTTTTTTTTGAAAAAAAATCAAAATGATTTGATTTATTTATATGAATTATGAATCTTGATCAGATCATTTTCTTTCATTTTAAAGATTCTGATCCACTAATAATTTCAAGTATTTCTTTTGTAATTGCAGTTTGTCTTTCTTTATTATAATTTAATATTAAATCATGTTTAATATCATAAGCATTTTCTGTAGCTTTATGCATAGATATCATTCGAGATGTATGTTCTGCTGTAGTAGATTCCAAAAAAGTTTTTAACAATTTCGTATTTAAAAATTTTGGAATTAATAAATTTAATATTTTCTTTTGATCAGGTTCTAAAATAGAGTAAATTTTCGATGTTTTTTTTTTCAGATTTTTAATAGAAATTGGAAGAAATTTTTCTATAATTGTTTCTTGAAGCAAAGATTTTTTTAAATGATTATATATTAAATAAATTGCAGAAAATTTTTTTTGAATAAAATCAGAAATTAACTCTGATGTTAAAGATTGTATTTTTTTATTCAAAAAATTATTTTCGATCAAATCTTGATTATACATATTATATTTTCCACATAAAAAATCAAATCCTTTTTTTCCAACAGATAAAAATACACATTCATTCTCATTGTACCCTTTTTTATGAAAAATAAAATTAATTTTTTCAAAAATAGAAGAATTAAAAGAACCACATAAACCACGATCAGAAGTAAATACAATAAATAATTTCATTTTTTCTTTTCCTATTTTTGTAAAATATTGATTGTTTGATAAATTTTCTTTATACTTTTCCATAAATAAGAGATCTAAGAGAATTGTTTCTATATAATCCAAATAAATTTTAATTTGAATAAGTAAATTTTTTATTTTCCGTAATTTCACTATAGAAATCATTTTCATTGCTTCTGTAGTTTTTATAACTGATTCTATAGATAATATTCTTCTTTTAATTTCTTTTGGATTAGACATAATAAAAATTTAGGAAAGGTATTTATCACTTAATTCTAAAACTGCTGTTTCTAATATATCAGATATTTTTTTGTCAAAAATTCCATTTCTTAAAGAGTCTAAAACATTTTCATGTTTTTCTTTCAAATAGAAAAGATATTCTTTTTCGAAATCTGAAATTTTATCAATAGGAATTTTTTGAAGCAAATTTCTAGTTCCAGCATAAATAATTGCTATTTGATCTGCTACATCATAAGGTCTATGAGGAGTTTGTTTTAATATCTCTATATTAATTCTTCCTTTTTTTAGTATATTCATAGTAGATGAATCCAGTTCAGAACCAAATTTTGAAAAAGATTCCAATTCTCTGAATTGAGCTTGATCCAATTTGAGAGTTCCAGATATTTTTCTCATAGACTGAATTTGTGCAGATCCTCCTACACGAGAAACAGATATGCTTTCATTAATTGCAGGACGAATTCCAGAATGGAATAAATCTTTTTCTAAAAAAATCTGTCCATCTGTAATAGAAATAACATTGGTAGGAATGTAAGAAGATATATCCCCTGACTGAGTTTCAATAATAGGTAATGCAGTTAAAGAACCTCCTCCTTTAATTTCTTTTCTAATAGAAAATGGAATATCATTCATTTTTTCAGCCATTTTTTGATCTTTTATAATTTTGGCTGCTCGTTCTAAAAGACGAGAATGTAAATAAAAAACATCTCCTGGATAAGCTTCTCGACCAGGAGGTCTTCGTAATAAAAGAGATATTTCTCTATAAGAAATTGCTTGTTTTGATAGATCATCATATATCACTAAAGAAGAACGACCTGTATCCCTAAAATATTCTCCTATTGCTGTTCCAGAAAAAGGGGCAAAAACTTGCATAGAAGCTGGATCAGAAGGAGTAGACGATACTATAATTGTATAAGGCATCGCTTCTTTCTTTTCTAAAATTTTTTGAATTCTTGCTATTGTAGAACCTTTTTGACTAATAGCTACATAAATACAATAAACAGGTTTGTTTTTGTCAAAAAATCTTTTTTGATTAATTATCGTATCAATAGCTATAGTTGTTTTTCCAGTTTGTCTGTCTCCAATAATTAATTCTCTTTGTCCTTTTCCTATAGGAATCATAGAATCTATAAATTTTATACCAGTTTGAAGAGGTTCTTGAACAGGTTCTCTGTAAATAACGCCTGGAGCTTTTCTTTCTAAAGGCATTTCAAATAATTTTCCTTTTATAGGACCTTTTCCATCTATAGGATTTCCTAAAACATTAACTACTCGACCCAACATATTTTCTCCTACTTTTATGGAAAAAATTTTTCCAGTTCTTTTTACTATATCTCCCTCTTTTAAATTTTTTGATGGATTGAGTAAAACGATACTTACATGATCTTCTTCAAGATTTAAAACCATGCCTTGGGTTCCATCATGGAATTCGACCAATTCTCCATAAAAAGCTGAATTTAATCCTAAAGACCTCACAACACCATCTCCTATTTGAACAACCACACCAGATTCTGATAATTTTGATTCAAATTGAAAATTTGATAATTCCTCTTTAATAATTGATGATATTTCAGAATATTTTAAATCTGACATATGTAAATGTAATAAAAGCTTTTTTTTAAAATATTTTTTTAATACGGGATAATTGTTTCCGAATACTAAAGTCCCATTCTTTATATCCTACACGAAATAGAAAACCTCCAATAATAGATTTATCAATTTTATTGATGATATGAAATTTTTTTTTATTAGATATTATTTTTTTTGCAATAAGATTCTGTACATCCGTTTTTAAAGGAAAAGCAGATGTAATAACAGATATTACGATTTTTTTTTGATCTTTTTCATATATTTCCTGATATCTTAAAAAGATTTCTTCTATAAGAGATTCTCTTTTTTTTATAATGAGTAAATTCATAAATTTAAAAAGCAAAACATCAAAAACATAAAATATCTTTTTAAATATTTTTATTTTTTTTTCAGAATTTAATAAAGAAGTATAAAGAATCTGATTTAGAATTATGTTCTTTTTCAATAAAAAAGATGTTTTCTTTACTTTTTGATAGAAAATTTCATGATCTTTCCTAGTAACAGAATATTCAAAAAGGATTCTAGCATAATGTTGAATAATTTTTTGATTTGAAAACATTTTATTCTACTAAACTCTTAATTTAATACAGTTTATCTACTAATTCTTTTATAAATTGATCTTGTTTATTTTTTTGATCCAACTCTTTTTTTAATATTTTTTCGGCTATTTGAATAGAAATATCTCCTATTTTATTTTTGAATTCTCGAATTGCAATTTCTTTTTCTATTTTTATATTTTTATTTGTTTCTTCTATAATTTTTTTCTTTTCTATTATGCCTTCCTCTTGAGCTCTTAATTGTATTTTCTCTTTTATCTGAATAGCTTCTTTCAAAATCATATCTCTTTTTATGCGAGTTTCTTTTAAAATTTTATTTTTTTTATTTTCTACATTTTTTAATTCTTCTTTTATTTCATCAGCTTTTTCAATAGACATTTTAATTTTTTTCTCTCTTTGATCAATAAAATTCATAATAGGTTTCCAAGCAAATTTTGAAAGAAAGAACATGAGTATTATAAATATTATTGTATGCCAAACAATTAAACCAATAGAAGGAGTTATTAAATCCATTTTATTTAAATACAGCTAATAATGTCGTAACAATTCCAAATAATGCTGCTCCTTCGATTAATGCAGATGCTATAATCATAGCATTTTGTATTTTATCTGAAGCTTCAGGTTGTCTAGAAATTGCATCCATTGCAGAACTACCAATTTTCCCAATTCCTAATCCTGCTCCTATCACTGCAAGACCGGATCCTAAAGCAGCTAAACCTGAGTAAGTTAAATCTATATCCATATTATTAATATTTTTTAATGCGTTTTATTATCAAAGTCATAATTCTTGACAGACATTCCTATAAGTAAAGCAGATAAAGTTGTAAAAATAAAAGCTTGTAAAAAGGCTACCATAATCTCTAACATGGAAATAAAAAAACCAAAAATTATGGAAAAACCAGCTATGAAAAAATTTTTAAAAATAAAAATAAGACAAATAAAACTTAAAATAATTATATGTCCAGCAGTAATATTAGCAAATAATCGAATGCACAAAGTTAATGGACGAATAAAAATTCCAAAAAATTCAATTGGAGCTAATAAAAATCTAATACCTATTGGAACATCTTTTGTCCAAAAAATGTGTTTCCAATAACTCATATTTGAATTTATATTGGTTACAATAAATGTCATCATAGCCAATCCTAATGTAATATTTATATTACCTGTTACATTTGGAAATCCTGGAACAATACCCATTAAATTATTAATTAATATAAAAAAAAAGGATGTTAACAAAAAAGGAAGAAAAATTTTATACTTTTTATTTCCAATATTAGGAATTGCGATTTCATCTCGTATAAATAGAATTAAATATTCTAAAAAAATTCCTAAACTCCATTTGTTAATTTGATAGTTTCGATAACTACGTCTCATTCGTATAAAAAGATAAAACAACAAAAAAGAAGAAATCAAAATAGATACTACATTTTTTGTGATAGAAAAGTCCCAAGGTTTATCATTATTTAATACTCCTATTCCTCTAGAACTAGAATAAGATAAAGATCCAACACTATCAGTTTGATAAATCGTTCCTCTAAACATCTTATAATACCCATATTTCCCCTTCACCACATTTCCACATGAAAATTGAGATGAAGAAAAAATTTCTAATCCATGATTCCACAATATAACTGGTAAATGAAGAACAATTCCATGTTTATGAGTTCCTGCGACATGCCATTCATGAGAATCACTGATATGATTCAAAATAGTACTAGCTACATCCATTTTATCTTCTTTCATATGATTAAAATCAGAAGATTCAGAAGATTCAACGAAAAAGGAAAAAAATAAAAATAAAAAAAAGAATATCGAATTTCTTGAAATCATTCACATTTAAAATAGAAAGATAGGAAACAAATTTATATTTTTTTCCTTTTTATAAAAAAATTTTTTTATAAAAATTGAATTTTCATTTTTAGTACATTTGTATACAATATTGATAATAAAATAACATAACGATGAAGGAAGAAACAAGGCTTATTCAAAATATTTTATCTGATCCTCTTACAGGTGCAATATCTACTCCAATATATCAAACATCAACATACGTACAGAAAGCTCCTGGAATTCATAAAGGATTTGATTACACTAGAACTAATAATCCTACAAGAAAGATATTAGAAAACTTAATAACAGACTTAGAATATGGTCATGCTAGTTTGGCATTTTCATCTGGACTAGCATCTGTGGATGCTGTATTAAAATTATTAAAAAATGGAAGTGAAGTAGTAGCTGTAGACGATATTTATGGAGGAACGTTTCGTATATTAAATTTGTATAAAAAATTTGGTATTCACACTAAATTTGTAGATACAACAGATGCAGAAAAAACAATTTCTTACATATCTGATAAAACAAAATTAGTTTGGTTAGAATCACCAACTAATCCTACATTAAAGATATCTGATATAGAATATATCAGCAAAGAATCAAAAAGAAAAAATCCAACAATCTTAATTGTTGTAGATAATACTTTTGCTTCTCCAGCTATTCAAAATCCTTTAAAATTAGGATCAGATATAGTTGTTCATAGTGCAACAAAATATTTAGCAGGACATTCAGATGTATTAGCTGGATTAATTACAGTAAAAGATATAGATTTATATGAAAAATTAAAATATATTCAAAACGCAACGGGAGGTGTTTTATCTCCTATTGATTGTTGGTTGACAATCAGAGGATGCCAAACATTATACTTACGCATAAAAAAACAATCTGAAAATGCCTTTCAAATTGCTTCTTTTTTAAAGAAAAATAATAAAATAGATAAAATTTATTATCCTGGATTGGGTCATCATAAAAATCATTTGATAGCAGGAAAGCAACAACGATATTTTGGAGGAATTGTTTCTTTTAGTCTGAAAAAAGATACAATAGAATCAGCTAAAAAAATTGTAACCTCCACCAACTTATTCAAGTTGGCAGAAAGTTTAGGAGGGACTAAAAGTTTAATTTGTCATCCTGCAACTATGACTCACAAATCGACTCCTTTAGAGGTTAGAATTCATGCTGGTATACAAAATTCTCTTATTCGTTTGTCTCTGGGAATAGAAAATGTAGAAGATCTGATAGAAGATATTGATCAGGCTTTAAAATCATTATAAAATTTTTTCATCATGTAATGAAACCCCTATGCAAGACAGTTCTTCTCTAATTTTATCTGAAATGATCCAATTTTTTTGTTTTCTTTCTTCTGTACGAAACTTGATTAATCTTTCTACAAGTATTTTTAGTTTTTTTGAATTTTCTTCGTGATCATTAATTTTTTGAAATCCTAAAATATCAAAAACAAAATAAATCATATATTTTTTTAATAAATTAATATGATCAATATTGTCAAGAGAATCATTAATAATACGAGAAGCTTGAAATAAATAAGTAATTAATAAAGGAATGTTAAAATCATCGTTAATGGCTTGATAACAATCATTGATCCAATTACATATGTCAAAAATATTGTGATCTTTAAATCTATTTTTTTTAGGATGAGGTTCAATATTATTTAATTTTTTCATAGCTGTCATGATACGATCATATCCTTTTTCAGCATCCATTAGTCCTTTATTGGAAAAATCCATAACATTTCTATAATGGGATTGTAGCATGTAAAATCTCAAAATACTAGGAAAGAAAGTTTTTTTCTTATCGAAAAGAATATCTTGAAACTCTAATAAATTTCCTGTAGATTTACTCATTTTCTTTCCATTTAAAGTTAACATATTAGTATGCATCCAATAGTGTGCAAAAGAGTTTGTGTTGTTGTAAATACCTATAGCTTGTGCTAACTCGCATTCATGATGAGGAAATTTAAGATCTATTCCTCCACCATGAATATCAAAATTTTCTCCTAAATATTTTGTACTCATAGTGGTACATTCTATATGCCAACCAGGAAATCCTTTTCCCCATGGAGAGGTCCAATTCATAATATGATTGTCAGGAGCTTTTTTCCAAAGAGAAAAATCCTGAAATTCATGTTTTTCATATAAATATTTTAATTTTTTATGAAGAAGCTGATCAATTTTATTTCTACTAAGAATGCCATAAGGATAAAATTTTCTGTAATTTCTTAAATTAAAATATACAGATCCATTTATTTCGTATGCTAGTTCTTTTTTAATTAACTCTTGAATCATATCTATTTGTTCTATAATATGACCTGTAGCTGTTGGTTCTATACTTGGAGGCAGCACATTTAGAATATTTAATAAATTGTGAAAAGAACGGGTATATTTTTGAACAATTTCCATTGGTTCAAGTCCTTCTATATAAGACCTTTTAGAAATTTTATCTTTCACCTCATTATTTTCATTTTCTAAATGTCCAACATCAGTAATATTTCTGACATAACGAACTTGATATCCTAAATGTTTTAAATAACGAAAAACAATATCAAATGATATAAAAGTTCTACAATTACCTAAATGTAGGTGATTATAAACCGTAGGTCCACATACATAAATTCCAACATATTTTTTATGAATGGGTTTAAAAAATTCTTTTTTTCCTGTTAAAGAATTATATATTTTGAGATGATTTCGATTTTCTCGTTGACAATTTTTTTGATCCATTTTCATTTCATTTAAGAAATTCCAATATGATGTAAAAATTCTTTTCTAATTTCTGAATTTTCTTTAAAAGATCCTGTTAATTCGGTCGTAACAGTGCGACTATCTATATCTCTGATTCCACGAGAATTTACGCATAAATGTTTTGCTTCTATAACACAGGCAACGTCTTGTGTCCCTAACATTTTTTTTAGATATTGAACTATCTGTATAGTTAAACGTTCTTGAACTTGTGGTCTTTTTGCATAAAAATTCACAATTCTATTAATTTTAGATAATCCTACAACTTTTCCATTAGAAATATAACCTACATGAGCTTTTCCCACAATCGGAAGAAAATGATGTTCACAAGTAGAATAAACTGTTATATTTTTTTCTATTAACATTTGTCTATATTTATATTTATTTTCGAAAATGGAAAGATGGGGCATATTTTTAGGGTTTAACCCACTAAATATTTCTTTTACAAACATTTGAGCAACCCGTTGAGGGGTCATACATAAACTATCATCATTCATATCTAAACCTAAAATTTTCATGATTTGAAAAAAATGTTGTTTGATTTTTTCAATCTTGTCTTCATCATTCATTAAATATACTTTTTCATGTAAAGTAGTTTCCGTATTGGTTGAGTTATTTAAAACAGAATTAGATTTTTGAGTCAATTTTTTTTTCTTTAAAATTTTTTTGTGTTTTTCTTCCATTATTTATAGAACATTATAGAATGAACTTAAGAAAAAAAAAGTTACAAATTTAATAAACAGTTAAATTTTATCAAGTTTTTTTATAATATCAGGTATTTTGCATTTAGGAATAGAAATCATTTTGTGTCTATTTTTTTCGTGTAAAATTTGATATTGTTTTAAAATTTTATTTTCCTTTTCAGAAAACGTATAATTTTTTTTTTCTATCATTTCCATAGCCCATTCTAATTCCTCATAAGTAGCACCTAATTGATCTTCATCAGATCGATGATCTTCCCATAGTCCGTCTGTTGGTTCTGCTTTTTGTATTTCATCAATAATATTTAATTTTCTAGCTAAAATACGAATTTCACTTTTATTCAAATCTGCTATAGGATTTAAATCTACACCTCCATCTCCATATTTTGTAAAAAAACCTACACCAAAATCTTCTACCTTATTTCCAGTTCCAACAACAAGATAATTTTTTACATTAGCATAATAATATAAAGTAAGCATACGAATTCGAGATTTAATATTTGCTAATGCGAGTGATAAAAAATATTTCTTTTTATTTTCAACATCATTATCATTAATTATATGACAAAAACTTGTAAATAAAGTAGACAAATCTTTTTTTAAATAATGAACGTTTTCAAATTTTTTTTTTAAAAATTTTGCATGTTTTATGGATAAATAATTTTCTTTTTTTTCCAAAATAGGCATTTCTAATATAATAGTCGGAAATTTTGTCATGGCTACCAAAAAAGACGTTACTGAGGAATCAATTCCTCCAGATATTCCAATAATAAAACCATTAGATTGAGATTTTTGAATATATTTTTTCAACCAATAAACAATATATCTAATGATTTTTTCCGATTTTATCATTTTATTTTTTATTTTTAATAATATGTCTTTAATTCTAAACTTAGAAACTTCTACCAAAAATTGTTCAGTCAGTATTGCTAAAAATGGAATTTGTTTAACTTCTGTAGAAGAATGTTTTCAAGAATATTCTCATTCAGAAAAATTACATACGTTTATAGAATATGCTATAAACATTTCTGGATTTCAGATTAAAGATTTAAAATCTATTTGTGTTAGCAAGGGCCCAGGATCTTATACATCTTTAAGAATAGGAGTGTCGGCTGCGAAAGGGTTATGTTCAGCTTTAGACATTCCTTTATTATCTATAGACACATTGACTATAATGATATCAAAAATCAATATAAAAGATGCTTTTTTTGTCCCCATGATACATGCTAAATCTGATTTTTTTTATACTTCATTATTTGATAAGTCAAAAAAAAGATTGGATCCTATTAGAATAAGAAAATTTGATTACGATTTTTTTCAAAATTTATTTTTAAAATATAAAAAAGTATATTTTATAGGAAATATACCTGTAATATATGAAAAAAAATTTCTATTTTCAAAAAATAGATTTTTGTATAAAATGCCATCTGCAATAGATATGGTTCTAGTTTCTTATAAAAAATTTTGTAAAAAAAAATTTAATAATATCGAAAAATTTATTCCTTTTTACTTATGAAAATAAGAATGTTTTACTCTTTTTATTTCAGATTTTATTTCAAATAAAAAACTCGTGTAAAACGAGAAAAAAATACAATCAATCTACTAATCTACTTTAATACAGTTAATTCACATAATTATTCAAAAATATTATGATTTATAAACTAGATTCTATATGAGTATAGAATATCAATTTTTATCCACTCTATAGAGTGGATATCATACACTATGATACTGTAATTAAAAATAAAATTGTTTATTTTACTGTCATGTTACTGAGTTTATACGAAATACATCAAATCAAAAAAAAAATCGGACACAATTATGATCCAATTGGATTTCAATATGCTAAAAAAATCTTAAGAGTAAAGAAAAATAGAAATATTACAAAATATTTTTTTTAAAAATCATGATCCAAATTAGATTACGAAGTTTTTTGGATATGATTACTCCAATCATATTTATTTATATAATTCTTTCTTTAGGGTGGAAAACTTTTCTATTTTTTAACGTAGAAATCCTTCTATCTATTATACTCATAATAAGTATTTTACATTTTTTAATCTTTTTCGATAAAAATATTGAAAAAGGTTATAAATCCATGATTTTTTTATCCTTTTTAATATTAATACTTCCTATTATTTTTTTATTTGTAAAAATCTTATTCTATAGTAGAAGAATAGATGAAAATTTAAAAATTCCTGCACTTATTAGTTTAATTATATATGTGTTGATTCGTATTACTTATTTCATGAGAATAATATATGTTAAAATTCATAATCCTGCTTTTATATTGATTACAAGTTTCATTTTTTTATCTATTTTAGGATCTATTTTGTTAATGCTTCCCGCATCCACAATCAAAACAATATCATTTATAGATGCTTTGTTCACTTCGACTAGTGCAGTATGTGTAACAGGATTAGTCGTATTAGATACAGCTAAAGATTTTACATATTTAGGAAAAATTTTTATACTTATCCTAATAGAATTAGGAGGATTAGGGATTTTAACTATAACTTCTTTTTTTAGTTATTTTTTTAGAGATGGTTTCTCTTTTAAAGAAGCTATTTTTGTTAGTAATTTTTTAAATACAAAAGCAACAAGTAACGTTCTTAGTTTAGCTGTCAAAGTAGTTATGTTTACCTTAACAGTAGAATTTATAGGGACAATTTTTATTTATTTGTCTATCAAGAATCAATCGGAAATGGAATCTGATAACCTTTTATTTTTTTCGATTTTTCATTCAATCTCCGCTTTTTGCAATAGTGGATTTTCTACCTTGAGTCAAGGATTGTATTCCCAATCTGTGAGATTTAATTATTTTTTTCAACTGATTATTGCTTTTTTACTCATATTGGGAGGAATAGGTTTTAATATTTTATTTAATTTTTTTACATATATATGGCTAACCATAAAAAAATATTTCTTAAAAATTTTTACAGATGAAAACTTTCGACGTCCTGCACATGTAGTTACTTTAAATACAAAGATTGTAATTTTGACTACTTTTTTTTTACTTTTTTTTGGAACTTTTTTTTATTATATAAGTGAATATCATTATTCTCTTTCAGAACATTCTTCATTTCATGGAAAATGGATTGTCTCATTTTTTTCTTCAGCTACATCTAGAACGGCAGGGTTTCATGTTTTGAATATGAACACTTTTACGACAGTTACTATTTTAGTAACTATTTTTTTAATGTGGATAGGAGCTTCTCCAGCTTCTACTGGTGGTGGAATCAAAACAAGCACTTTTGCATTAGCATTAATGAATATTATTTCTTTATCTAGAGGAAAAAATAGATTAGAAATACAAAGAAGAGAAATATCTTCTGAGTCTATTCGTTTGTCATTTTCAATTATTATGTTATCTATAATAATAACATATACAAGTATTTTAATCATAATTTTTTTAGATCCAAAAGAAGATATTTTATCTGTTTCTTTTGAGGTATTTTCGGCTTTTTCAACAGCAGGATTATCTTTAGGCATTACTTCAAATTTATCAAACGGAAGTAAATTAGTTTTAATATTTTTAATGTTATTAGGAAGAATAGGAGTTTTGAATGTCATGATTGGTATATTAAGAAAAAATTTTTATTATCATTATTATAGATATCCTAAAGGAAATATTCTTATTAATTAAATTTTAATATGAAAATTATAATTGTTGGGTTAGGAAATTTTGGAAGATCTTTAGCTCTTAATTTAACAGATAATGGACATGAAGTATTTGGTATAGATCATAAAATGGAAAAAGTAGATTTATTAAAAGATCACATTGCTAATGTCGTATGTATGGATGCAAATAATGAAGCAGCTTACAAAGTTTTGCCAATTCAACAAGCAGATTTAGGAATTGTAGCTATTGGAGAGAACGAAGGCTCTTCAATAGTCACTACAGCTATACTTAAAAAGTATAAAAATTTGAGAATTGTAAGTAGATCTTTATCTAAAATACATGATACAATATTAGAAGCTATGGGAATTAGTGATGTGATTCATCCAGAACAGGATGCTGCATTTCGACTAACCAAACAAATATCTTTTAATTATGCTTTAGATTATTTGAGAATAGATAATAAACATTCTATAGCAGAAGTATTTTCTCCATATTCTTTTAGCGGAAAATCTGTTAAAAGTTTAAAATTAACACAAAAATATTCTGTTTCTTTAATTACTGTGATACGAGACATAAATAATCCTATGTCATCTAAAGGAACTCCTACAAGAAAAGTTATTGGATTAGTTACAGGAGATACTATTTTACAAAAAGGAGATATATTAACTCTTTTTGGGTCAAACAAATCTATTATGAATTTCGTGAAAGATAAAAATAATAATTAATTATAAATAAAATTTATAAAAATCATATATAAGGATACTTATAATTTTTACTTTCCTTAAAAAAAGGGTTTCCTTCAGAAGAAAGAAATTTTCTTCTTTTAAAATTTAAAAATAAAATATAAATAAAAAATCCTCCTATTGTTAATAAAGAACCTATGATTTCTAGTATACAAAAATTGAATCCATTATTCACATCTGGAGCTATTAAATTATATATATCAATGTAATGGCCAATGAGTAATAATAAAGAAACTGAAAATACGATTTTATAATTTGATTTATTTTTACTGCTAATTAATACAAAAAAAGGAATGATAAAATTAGGAATTAGCATCCAAAAATGAATAGAATGATAAATTTTTTCTCTTTTTATGAAATATATAACTTCTTCTGGAATATTTCCATACCAATAAAGTAAAAATTGTGAAAACCAAAAGTAAGTCCATAATAAACTACCAGAAAATAGATATTTACTTAAATCATGCAGATGATTTTTATTAAAAAAAGTCAAATATCCTTTCTTATGAAGATAAATAGATGTAATTGTAATAAAACTTATACCTGTTATAATCCAACTGCTCAAAACATACCAACTAAATAAAGTGCTAAACCAATGTGGATTTAAAGACATAATCCAATCCCATATCATGAATATAGAAATGAAAGAGAAAAATATAATAAAAGCAACGGATTTAGAATATAATTTTTTATAATCATTTAAAGAATGTGATATATATAATTTATGAGATATTTTTTTAATACTTAAATAAAAAAAAATACATCCTAATACATAAATCATACTTCTTAATAAAAAAAATGGAATATTCAAAAATAATTTTTTGTTTACAAAAATTTTATCATATTTTGAAGAAATAGGATCAGATAAATGAGAATTCATCCAATGAAATATATGGACTATATCCATTGCATTTAATAACAAAACGATAAAAATCATCAAAATTCCATATGGAATAAAAGAAGATATTTCTTCCATAACGGGATGAAGAATCACGGACCAACCTGATTTAGAAATATTTTGTATTCCTAAAAATAATAATGCACCCAAAGATATAGATGTAAAATAAAAAATTGCAATATAGAATACTGTACAAGGATTATGATTTTTTATATATATTTTTTTCAAAAAATTATCTAAAAAAATAAAAATCAAACCTAGTATTATTATAAAAAAAATTTTTTTATTTATTTTTGATAATTGATACATGCTTACTTATTTTTTAAAAACATAACATATTCTGATACTCTCCATCTATCTATTTCATTTAATTGTGAAACATAAGAGTTCATGTTATTTTTACCATAGGTAACAACATAGTAAATACTACCAATAGTAATATCTCTATCTTTATAATTAGGAATTCCAAAAATTTTTTCATTTTTTACCAATTCTCCATTTCCATCTCCATTTTTTCCATGACATATAGAACAATTGATTTGATATAATTTTTCTCCTTTTTTTATTGAAATTTCTTTTTTTTCTTTGTTGTATATGTACAGTGGATTTTGAGTTATATTTTTGAAATCATTAAATCCTTTATTTTTGACATCTATTAAATTAGAAAATGAATGATTTCTAGATACAGTTCCTTTTACTGGTAATAATGAAGAAGTCTTTCCTTTTGAAAAAAAGGGTATTTCAATCTTTTTGATTTCTTTATTATGATTGAAATTAGGATCTGAATAAGGTTCATACGCATCTGAGTAATACATATCAGGCATATACACAATATTAGGTTGGGTTTTATCAAACCAACACGATTCCAAAAAAAACATTAATATTAAAATATATAAATATCTATTTATAATCATAATAATACATAATTAGATTTAACATTTTTTTATTAAAACCTCTGTCGCTCCATTTTCTTTTAATAGATTTACTAATTTTTTATCATTAGTTTTAGTCATAATCTCTATTAAAAACATATGATCAGTAGTTCTTGGATCCGGATTTTTTTGTTTTCGTCCTGGAAATAATCTACATTGAATTAAATAATTTATACACATAAAATGTGCAGAAAAAAAAATTGATAATTCAAATATAACAGGAATGAAAGAAGGAACATTTCTAATCCAAGAAAAAGAAGGTTTTCCTCCAATATTTTGAGGCCAATCAAAAATCATAGTATACCAAGTTAATACACAAGCTATAAAAAAACCTAACAATCCATATATAAAAGATAAAAAAGATAAATTTGTTTTTTTTAGTTTTAATACTTTAGTCAAAGTGTGAATAGGAAAAGGAGAATAAACTTCATGTATGTTATAATTATGATACTGTATAGTTTTAATACTATTGATCATCGTCTTATCATTATTATATAATGCATGGATACAATACATATTATTCATTTCATTATTTTTTATCAGATTTCAAGATTGTTTTTAATTCAGATTGTGAAATAACAGGAAAAACACGTATATATAATAAATACAGAATAAAAAATAATCCAATAGTTCCTACAAATATTCCTACATCTACAAATGAAGGGAGAAAACCAGTCCAAGAAGAAGGGAGATAATCATGGCTGAGATTCAAAACAATAATATCAAATCTTTCAAACCACATTCCAATATTGATGATTATGGCGATAACATAAGACCAAAAAAAACTTCTTCGCACAGATTTAATCCATAAAAATTGAGGAATAATAATATTACAAATAATCAAAGCCCAAAAAGCCCACCAAAATGGACCCTTAGATGCTTCTATAGAAAAATAAATAAATTTTTCGAAAGGATTTCCTGAGTACCAAGCAAGAATAAATTCTGAAATATAAGCTAATAAAACAATTCCTCCTGTTAATAATATAATCATATTCATGTATTCTATATGAGTTCTTGTAATATAATTCTCTAAAGAAAGAACTTTTCTCGCGACGCCTAATAAAGTTTGTACCATAGCAAAACCAGAAAATATAGCTCCTGCTACAAAATAAGGAGGAAATATTGTACTATGCCAACCTTTAATTACAGAAGTAGAAAAATCAAAAGAAACTATGGTATGAACAGAGAAGACCAATGGAGTACATAAACCTGCTAAAATTAAGGAAATTTCTTCAAATCTTTGCCAGTCTTTTGATGTCCCTCCCCATCCAAAACTAAGAATACTATAAATTTTTTTTTGAAAAGGATCTGAAATACGGTCTCGTATCATTGCAAAGTCTGGAATCAATCCCATGAACCAAAAAATTGTAGACACTGAAAAATAAGTACTTATCGCAAAAACATCCCACAATAATGGAGAATTAAAATTTGGCCATAGAGTTCCAAACTGATTTGGAATAGGCAAAACCCAATGGGCATTCCATGGTCTTCCCATATGAATTATGGGAAATAATCCAGCTTGGATTACTGCAAAAATAGTCATTGCTTCTGCTGAACGATTAATAGATAAACGCCATTTTTGACGGAAAAGCAATAATACAGCTGAAATTAAAGTTCCAGCATGACCAATTCCAACCCACCAAACAAAATTTGTAATATCCCAAGCCCAATTAATTGTTCTATTTAAACCCCATACACCTATACCTGTCATAATTGTGTATAGAATACATCCTAATCCCCATAAAAAAGCTAAAATAGAAATAAATAAAGAGAACCACCATAGGTTTCCAGCTTTATTTTTTATAGGATTGAATATATCATCCGTGATATTTTTTAATGTTTTTTTTCCTAAAATTAAGGGTTTTCTTATAGGTGATTCATAATGATTTAACATACTATTTCAGTTTGTCTATTTCATTTTTTTTATTATTTCTCACTTTTAATTGATAAGATACATTAGGTCTGATTCCTATAAAATCTAAAAGTTTGTAAGATCTATTATTATTGATTTTTTTGAAAATCAGACTATTATTATCATTAATATCACCGAAAGTGATAGCTTTTGTTGGACAAGAAATACTGCAAGCCGTTTCAAATTCTTCATCTTTGACTTTTCTGTTTTCTTTTTTTGCTATTCCTATCACATATTGTGTTCTCTGAATGCATAAAGAACATTTTTCCATTATACCTCTGCTTCTCACAACCACGTCTGGATTGAGTACCATTTTTCCTAAAGTATTATTCATATTAAAATCAAATTTTTGATTATTAGCATAATTAAACCAATTAAATCGTCTGACTTTATAAGGACAGTTATTTGCACAATAACGAGTTCCTATACACCGATTGTAAACCATCATATTTTGACCTTGTTTTCCATGAGAAGTTGCTCCAACTGGACATACGGTTTCACAAGGTGCATGTTCACAATGCTGACACATGATTGGTTGAAAAACAACCTTTGGATTTTCATAAATGTCTTTTTCTTCTTCATTGTTTTTTTTATTTGAAGAATAATACCTATCTATACGTAACCAATGCATGTCTCTGGATTTTTCTATTTCATTTTTTCCAACTACAGGAACGTTATTTTCAGAATGACATGCTACAATACAAGCTCCACATCCAATACAAGCATTTAAATCTATAGATAAATTAAAATGGTGACCGTTTTTTTCTTCTTTATTATTTTTTTTATTCCAAATCGAAATTTCTTCTGAAGAAAGAGTCCCCTCAATTTTTTCTTCTTTATTCCAAATTTCTTTAGAATTATTTAGAAATATGTTTAAATCTGTTTCTTTTACTAAATCTCTTCCTACTGTTGTGTGATGTAGTTGTATACAAGAGAATTTATGAATTTTACTTCCTTTTCTTATTTCTATATTTTTTTGTATAAGAATGAAATTATCATATATTCTATATGCATTTTTTCCGTTAACTATTTTATGTATTTTTCCTTTTTTTTGACCATAACCAAAAGCTAATCCTACGGAGCCAATAGCTTGTCCAGGTTGAATTAAAACAGGAACGTTTCTAATTATTATTTCATTATTTTTAATTAAATCAACGCAGTTTCCATTTAAGGATCCATCTACAGAATTCCAATTTTTTAATCCCATTTTATTTGCATCAAAATATGATATCGTTAAATAATTATCCCATGTTGTACGCGTAATTGGATCAGGAAGTTCTTGTAGCCAAGGATTATTATGTTGATATCCGTCTCCCATGCTGATTTTTGTGTATAATCTAAGTTCAAAATTATTTTCTATTTTTTTCTTTTCAATTATTTTTTTTCCATATTCTTGTATTTTATTCTGATTATTTTTTATTGGAAAATTATTAATTTTGTTTTTTTTTGTTTTTACCACTCCATAAAATAAAGCTTCATTAAAAGAAGAAACATTAGATTTTGGTATAATATTTTTCTCCCAAGTTTTTTTCAAATATTCGTAATAATTCTTTTCTTTCATTTCACTCCAAATCATTAAAGAATCTTGAAATTGCCTTGTATTGAAAATACATTGAATAGTAGGTTGAATTAATGTGTAAACGTTAGAAATAGGATAAGTATCGCCCCAACTTTCTAACCAATGAGGAATAGGAGCTAGTACATTTATTATTTCATTGGTTTCATCTTTATTCATAGAAAAAGAAACAGTTAAAGGTATTTTTTTTATAATTCTTTTTATTTTTTCTGAAATAGAGAATGGAAGACTGTAAATGGGATTTACATTGTGAATAAATAAACCTCCAATATGACCTCTTTCTAAATCTATCAAAAAATTTTTAAATTCATTATCATTACTTTCTTTCGAAAAAATATACTTGTCTTTTTGTAAAGCCAGACTATTAATTTTTTTGTTGATTAGAAAAGATAATTCATAAGACTCTTGATCTCCATCTGCAAGAATAACGCTTTTAGATCCCATTTTTGTTATTAGTGAAGCTATTTTTTCAGATATTTTATTTTTTGGATTTTTACCAAAAAAAATTTTTTGAAAAACTTCAAGCAACAGTTTTTTTATATCAGAAGGTTTTTTAGAAATACGAACATCTGCATTTGCTCCAGTTATCGTCATATTACTTTCTATTTGAATATGTTGCATCATTCCTTTTTTAGGGACTCTGTTTGAAACATAAGATTTAGCCATATTTTCTGGACTCCAATCTCCTAAAAAATCAGCATCGAATGAAACTATTAATTCTGATTTTTCTAAATGAAAAATGGGAAATCCACGAATTCCAAATATTTCTTTTGAAGCATCTAATGTTTTGGAGTATGAAATAGGATCATATGTGATCCATTTTGTATAAGGAAATTTTTTTTTAAAATCAAGAATCAATTTTTTTGTAGAAAAACTTGGAAAAGAACAAGAGAGAATAACTATATTTTTTTTTGTTTGAGATAAATATTTTAAATTTTGAATAATATAATTGTCTATTTCTTTCCAGGAACTTTTTTTTCCTTTTAAAAAAGGACTCTTTAATCTTTCCTCATCATAAAGAGATAATAAAGAAGATTGTATTCTAGCAGAGGTTTTATTAAAATATTTAGAATAAGAATTAGGTTCTATTTTTATAGGACGACCTTCTCTTGTTTTCACCAATACACTTCCTATATCAAAAGAATCAATCATAGTTGATGCATAATAATTAGGGATTCCTGGAGTAATTTCATCTGGTTTAACCACATAAGGAATAGATTTGATAACTGGACCTTTACAAGCTGCTAAAGTTACTGAAGCCGTGCTAAACCCTATCCACTTAAGGAAATCCCGTCTAGATGTTTTTCCTTTCATAAGATATTTGACGGGATTATAATTATCTAATGTTTTTTTTTCTTTATTTGATTTCATAATAGTTTTATTAATCTCTTTCATTTTCAATAATGACATTTTGCACATTCAGTCCCTCCAATCATATCAACAGTTATTTTATTTTTTCTTTTTTTAAAATATTCTTTATAATATTGATTTTTATTATTGATTTCCACTTCTTTATGACAAGATATACACCATTCCATGGTAAAATCATTAGACATTTCTACTGTATCCATTTTTTGAACTTCTCCATGACAAGCATTACAAACTAAATCTACTTTCCTTAATTTCTTAATTTTTTCTTCTCCTGTGATAATATGTTGAGAATGATCAAAATAGACGAAATCAGGCATATTATGAATACGTATCCATTGAATAGGATGAATTTTTTTAGAGTATTTTCTCGTTTCTGGATTCCATCCTACAGAATGATATATTTTTTGTATTTCTCTATTATATTCATCTCTACTTTTTCCTTTTTCCAAATAATCTCCATTATACTCGTTAATAGTAATATGACAATTCATGCAAACATTAGCTGAAGGAATACCAGATACTTTCCCATATTTTGCAGAAAAATGACAATATTGACAATCAATTTTATTAATTTCAGAATGAATTTTGTGAGAAAAATAAATAGGTTGATCAGGTTTATATCCTTTATTAACATCTATTTTCATTAAAAAATCCCATATTCCATATATACTTGATAGTAAAAAAAATCCTGTGAAACAAGAAAACAAGTACCATTTTCTTTTTTTATTTCCTAATATTTTATTATATAAAACATTTGTTATAAAATTTTTTTTACTAAAAATAGAAATTTTAGTCTCGTTTTCATTTGTATTTATTAACTTAATTAAAATTTGTATTTTATATAGAATCCAAAATAAAATAAAAGATAGAATGACAAGAAAAAAAATAATTAGTTTGATTAAGAATTGTTTTTCTTCTTTATCATTTTCATGATCATAATTATTGATTTCATGATTTTCCTTATTTTCTTTTTTTTTTATTAAATCTGGATTTTGTATGAAAAATAATATATCATCTATCTGTTGATCTGATAAATGTGGAAATGAATTCATTTCCACATTTCCATATTCTTTATAAATAGCTAGAGCTTCTTGATCTCCACTTTTTCTTAGAGATTTATTATTTTTAATCCATTGATGTAACCATTTACGACTTCTCTTTTCAGTAACTCCTTGTAAAGGAGGTCCTATCATTTTTTTTTCTAATTCTATAGAATGGCATGCTGTGCAATTTTTTTTAAAAAGTTGGATTCCATTTTCAACATCTCCTTTTATATTAGCAGATTTGAGAAATTTTACATTTCCTAAAAAAGAAAAGATGAAAATAAAAAACAAAATTTTTCTCATACTCCTAAATCTAATTATTTATAATGAATTCATAATTATTTATACAACAAAAATAGAATAAAAGAAAAAAATACCGTTTTTTTGGATAAAAAAAATTCGTAAATTTCTTCTGTTAATTTTTAACTAACTTTGTTGCATTACATGAATAGAATTTATTTTTTTTTATTAATAATTATGGTATTAAATTTTTCGAGTTCTAAAAACTCTGATTATAAAATTAAATTTTTCGAAGAAAAATTATCAAATGGATTGCATGTGATTTTGCATCAAGATCAGACTCATCCTTTAGTTTCTATTTCAGTTTTATACCATGTAGGTAGTAAAAACGAAACACCTGGTAAATCTGGATTTGCTCATTTTTTCGAACATCTTATGTTTGAAGGATCAAAAAATGTGAAAAAAGGAGAATATTTTAAATATATAGCTTCCAATGGAGGTAAAAATAATGCTTATACAAATCATGATGAAACTTGTTACTATGAGATATTACCATCTGATCGTCTACCACTAGCTTTGTGGTTAGAGTCAGAAAGAATGCTTCATGCTAAGGTGGATGAAGAAAGTATTAATATACAAAGAGAAGTAGTAAAAGAAGAAAAGAAAATGCGAGTAGATAATCAGCCATATGTAAAAGCAATTACTGAAATTATTCCTTCTTTATTATTTAAAAAACATCCATATAAATATCCAATTATTGGATTTGATCAAGATTTAGATAACGCTACAGAAAAAGATTATAAAGAATTTTATAAAACTTACTATGTTCCTAATAATGCTGTTTTAGTTATATCAGGTGATTTCGATATGAATGAAGCTAGAAGATTGATTAGACAATATTTTTCACCTATTCCTAAAGGGAAAATGAATTTTGGAATGAAAAAGATAGAAGAAGAACCTATCAAGAAAGAAATATTTTTTACTTATGTAGATAAAAATACTAAAGTACCTGGAGTATTTTTATCTTATAGAGTACCAAAACTAACAAGCAAAGATTCTTATATATTAAAATTCATTGATCACGTATTATCTTCTGGAGAAAGTTCTAGAATTATGAGAAATATTGTAAACAAAAGACAAATAGCTTCTTATGCAGGATCATTCTTAGACACAATGGAAGATTATGGTATTTTTATTATATATGGATTAGTAAATCCTGGAGTCACATTAGATGAATTAACAAAAATAATTGATGAAGAAATAGACCTTCTAAAAAAGGAAGGAATTACACCATATGAATTAGAAAAACAAAGAAATTATTTTGAAAAAAAATTTATTTCAGATAATTATTCTATGAGTGGAATAACAGCAAATTTGTCTCATTATTATTTGTATTATCATCATGCTAATTTAATTAATACTGATCTAGAAGTATATAAGAAAATAACGATAGAAGATATAAAAAGAGTTGCTAATAAATATTTAAATAAAAATAATAGAGTTCGTTTATATGATATTCCAGAAAACGATAAAAAATAACTTTAATAAGTTTTTAACAAAAATAGTCTTTACTGTAATAATTTTATTTCATACAATAATTATGTTCGCTTATACATTTAATAGGAATATACCGCCTAAATCTCTAAAAAGAAAAACCACAATCAATATTGAAAAACCTAAATTTTTTCAAATGAAAAATGGATTAAAAGTTTTAGTAGTAGAAAATCATAAACTTCCTTTGGTTAGAATTGGTTTAGAATTAGATTGTAAACCTTTTTTAGAGAAAAATAAGGCTGGAACAAAAAAAGTTTTTGGTCAAATGATTCGTTCCGGAACGAAAAATTATTCTAAAGAAAAATTAGACGATATGATTGATTACATGGGATGTAGTTTATATACTTCTTTCTCAGAAATATCTATCTTCACGATGAAAAAATATTTGGATAAATCTGTATCTATAATGAGCGATATTTTAATGAATAGCAAATTTGATAATTCTAAAGAATTAGATAAAATAATTAAACAAAGAATTACAGATATTGATCTTTCTGAAAAAGATTCAAATGCTATTTTACAACGAGTACGCAATGTTTTATATTTTGGTAAAAATCATCCTTATGGAGAATACGAAACTCGTGATACAATTAAAAATATTACTCTTTATGATTTGAAAAAATTGTATGATAAATATTATATACCAAATAAATCCTATCTTTCTTTCATAGGAGATATATCTCAAAAAGAAGCAGAAAAGTTGTGTGATCTTTATTTTTCTAAGTGGGAAAAAAAATATGAGATAGATGATCCTATTGTAAAAGAATATGTGATTCCATCTAAAATAGAAATAGATATAGTGGATATTCCTTCTTTAACTCAATCTACTATTTGTTTTGGAGGACCAGTTTGTTTTAAAAAAAGTGATCCTGAATATTTTTCTTCCATATTAGCAAATGGTATCTTAGGAGGAGGGCCTCAAAGTCGTTTGTTTTTAAATCTTAGAGAAAAAAAAGCTTATACATATGGAGCTTATTCTATTTTGAAATCTGATAAAAATATTGGGTACTTCTCAGTTTATACTCAGGTCAGAAATGAAGTAACAGAAAAAGTTATAAAAGACATTATAAAAGAAATTGTGAAAATAACGGAAAATAAAATTTCTTTAGAAGAATTAAATATTAAGAAAAAAGAAATCAGTGGGCAGTTTATACTCGATTTTGAAGATCCTAATCGAATTAGTGATCTTTTCATATGTGAATTAAAAAACAATCTTCCAAATGGATTTTATAAAAATTATTTAAATAAAATCGAATCAGTTACTATAAATGATATTTATGAATCATGCAGAAAATTTTTTTTCACAAAAAATGGTAGAATAATAATTGTTGGAAAAGCTAGTGATGTGGTACCTAAAATAAAAAAGTTAGGATATCCTATCCGTTATTTTGATCAATTTGGTTCTTTAATAAAGAAAGAAAAATGAATCAAGATTATTCTTCTTCGTTGGAAGAACGTATTATTTCTGTATTAAAAAGTATATATGATCCAGAAATTTCAGTAGATATTTATGAATTAGGTCTGATTTACGATGTGAAAGTTTTTGGAAAAAATAAAGTTAAAATCATAATGACTTTAACTACACCTAATTGTCCTGTAGCAGAAAGTTTACCATTGGAAGTAAAAGAAAAAGTCCAATCTATACAAGAAGTAAAAGAAGTAGATGTAATTTTAACGTTTGATCCACCTTGGTGTAAAGAATTTATGAGTGAAGAAGCTCGTTTAGAATTAGGATTATTATAAATTTTTTTATATGGATATTTTAAGTTTTTTATTTTATGGAATATTGGTTCTTTTAATTTTATCTTTTCTTTCTAGTTTTATTTTTATAGTGAATCAAGAAACGGCAGCTATTATTGAAAGAATGGGAAAATTTCATAGTATTCGTTATGCTGGATTAAATTTTAAGTTTCCTTATATAGATAATATAATAGGGAAGCTTACATTAAAAATTCAACAACTAGATGTATTAGTAGATACAAAAACAAAAGATAATGTTTTTGTTAAAGTAAAAGTATCAGTTCAATTTCAAGTCATTAAAGATAAAGTATATGAAGCTTTTTATAAATTAGATAATTCTCATGCTCAGATCAATTCTTATATATTTGATGTAGTTAGAGCAGAAGTTCCAAAAATGCGTTTAGATGATGTTTTCGAACGAAAAGATCATATAGCTCTTGCTGTTAAAGGAGAATTGGAAGGATCTATGTTAGATTATGGATATTCAATAATTAAAGCATTGGTTACAGATCTTGATCCAGATGAACAAGTTAAGCAAGCTATGAATCGTATCAATACAGCTGAAAGAGAAAAAGTTGCAGCTGAATATCAAGCAGAAGCTGAAAGAATTAAGATTGTAGCTAAAGCAAAAGCAGAAGCTGAAAGTAAAAAATTACAAGGAAAAGGAACAGCAGATCAACGTAGAGAAATAGCAAGAGGTATTTTAGAATCTGTTGAAGTTTTAAATAATGTAGGAATTAATTCACAAGAGGCATCTGCTTTAATTGTGGTAACACAACATTATGATACTATTCAATCTATGGGAGAAAGTGGGAATACTAATTTAATTTTATTACCTAATTCCCCAGGATTGGCTAGCGAAATGTTAAATAATATGATCACTTCTTTTAGTGTTTCTAATCAAATTGGAGAAAGTCTTAAAAAAAAGAACAATAATAAAAAAAAATAAATTTTAAATTTCATGGAAATCATAGGAATAGTTAAAAAACTTTTTGATATTCAAAAATTTGATAGCGGATTTCAAAAAAGAGAAATAGTTTTAACAACTGAAGAGCCTTATTCTCAAAATATATTGATTGAATTTGTTCAATCTAAAGTAGATTTATTAGAGAATATAAAACCAAAAGATAAAATAAAAATTTTTATCAATATTAGAGGTAGAGAATGGACAAATTCTGAAGGAAAAATCAGATATTTTAATTCTATTCAAGGTTGGAAAATAGAACATTATTCTAATTTAACAAAAACTCCAGAAACTTCAAATAAAAACCCTATTTCTTCTTCCTCTTTATCTTCTGATGATTTTGATGATTTACCTTTTTAATTATAACAAATTATTATTGAATAATTCTTGATATATAATATCTTTTTTTGGATCCCATTTTTTAGAAGGAGAATATTCTTTAGCATAAGAAATAATTTGAAAATGTAATTTTTTCCAATTCTTTTTTTTAAAAGCACGTTTTGCATCTTTTTCTGTTTGTTTTACATTTTTTCCATTACTTATTTTCCAACGAAACATCATTCGATGAATATGAGTATCTACTGGAAATACAAATTCATTAGATACATGAGATAAAAAAACAGATGCGGTTTTATGTCCTACTCCTGGTAAAGATTCTAATTCCGAAATAGTTTTCGGAATTATTCCGTTATATTTTTTTATTAATAAAAGGGATAAATTATAAATATTCTTAGATTTGATATTATAAAGTCCAATGTTTTTTATAAAATTTTTTATTTTTTCAATGGAAAAGTGAACTACATCTATAGGTGTTTTTATTTTTTTAAATAAAATTTTCGTTATTTTATTGACTCTTTCTTCTTTACTTTGAGATGTTAATATTATGGATATAAGCAAAGTATATTCGTTAATATAATACAGAGAGCTGTTCGCATTAGGATATAAAAAATTTAATATTTTTTCAATAATTTTTATTTTATTTGAAATAAGATTCATTTACTTATTCGGAAATAAATGCTTCAACATCATCATTATTTTTATTCATTTTTAATGAAATTTTATCTTTTTTTTTCAATTTTTCATGAATTATATATTCTGATATAGGATTTTTTATAAATCTTTCTATTACTCTTTTTAAAGGACGTGCTCCATGTTCTTGATCAAATCCTTTCTCTTTAATAAAATCTATAACTTCAGGAAATAATACCAATTCATACCCTAAATTCTTCATATGAAAAACTATTTTTTTTAATTCAATACAAGTGATTTTCGATATATCTTCTTTTGTTAAAGAATTAAAAATAATAATGTCATCTATTCTATTTAAAAATTCAGGAGAAAAGGTTCGTTTCAAAGATTGTTCTAATACATTTTTAATGTAATTATTTAATTTTCTTGCTTTAGTGTGAAAACCTATTCCTTGACCAAATTCTTTTAATCGTTGTGTTCCCGTATTTGAAGTACAAATAATTACGGTATTTTTAAAATTTATTTTTCTTCCAACACTATCTGTTACACATCCATAATCTAACATTTGTAGTAAAATATTAAATACTTCATGATGAGCTTTTTCTATTTCATCTAATAATATTACGGAATAAGGTTTACGACGTATAATTTCCGTTAACTGTCCTCCTTCTTCATAGCCAACATAACCTGGAGGTGCACCTATCAATCTAGATACAGAAAATTTTTCCATGTATTCACTCATATCTATACGAATTAATGATTCTTCTGAATCGAATAATTCCTGAGCAAAAATTTTTGCCAAATAAGTTTTTCCTACTCCTGTTTGTCCTAAAAAGATGAAAGAACCTATAGGTGAATTAGGATCTTTTAAACCAGTTTTATTTCTTTGAACTGCTTTGACGATTTTTTCTATAGCTTCATCTTGTCCTACTATTTTTTCTTTTAATCTATCTATCATTTTGCTCAATTTTTTCATTTCAGCTTGAGCTATTTTATTGACTGGAACTCCACTCATCATAGAGACTACTTCTTCAACATTTTCTTCAGATACAATTTCTTTATTTTTCTTTGAAGATTCTTCCCATTCTTTTTGAGCTTTAATTAATTTTTTCTCTATACGTTTTTCTGTATCACGTAAACGTGCCGCTTCTTCATATTTTTGACTTTTTACAACTTTAGATTTCTCTTTTCGAATACTTTCTAATTCTTTTTCTAAGATGACGATTTCTTGTGGAACTTTTATGTTTTTAATATGAACACGGGATCCTGATTCATCTAATGCATCTATTGCTTTATCCGGTAAGAAACGATCTACAATATATCGAACACTAAGATATACACAAGCTTTTATCGCTTCTTCTGTATAAATAACGTTATGATGACTTTCATATTTTCCTTTTATTTTTTTTAAAATTTCTATAGTTTCTTTTTCAGAAGAAGGTTGTACTATAATTTTTTGAAATCTTCTTTCCAAAGCTCCATCTTTTTCTATATACTGTCTATATTCGTTGAGCGTTGTTGCTCCAATACATTGAATATCACCTTTTGCTAAAGCTGGTTTAAATATGTTAGAAGCATCTAATGAACCTGTAGTACCTCCTGCTCCAATCATGGTATGAATTTCATCTATAAATAAAATTAAACCTGAATTTTTTTCTGATTCATTTATAATGGCTTTTATTCTTTCTTCAAACTGTCCTCTATATTTAGTTCCAGCAACTAAACTTGCTAAATCTAATACAATTACTCTTTTATTGTATAATACTCTAGAGACTTTTTTTTGTACAATACGTAATGCTAATCCCTCCGCAATAGCTGATTTTCCTACACCAGGTTCTCCTATAAGAAGAGGATTATTTTTTTTTCTTCTACTCAATATTTGAGATACACGTTCAACCTCCTTATCTCTACCTACTACTGGATCTAATTTTCCTTCCATAGCTATAGAATTTAAATCTCTTCCAAAGTTATCTAAAATAGGAGTTCTACTTTTTTGAGTGCCCCCTCCCCCTCCATAATAACTAGAACCTGTTCCACTTCCTCCAGATCCATAAGAAGAAGTAGAACTATCATTTTCAATATCTTCATCGGAATAAGTAGAAGAGAAAAAAAATTTTTTTCTATTGTTTGACGAATAATTATAAATCATAAATTAAAATCATTAAAAATATTTTTTGTTATTTCAGAACAAGAATTTTTCAAGTTCAATCGTTCTATTAATGTTTCTATTAATTTATTTTTTTTATATAAAAGATTATATTTTTTTATTGTATTTGAATTTCTTTTCACTATTTCAAGTTTTATATATAATTTTTTTTTAAAATATTTTACAAAATTTGTTTGAATTATTAAAAAATCACGATTTTTTAATTCATATGGAATAACAAAAAAAATTTTATTTTTTTCTATACTAAATTTGATTTCATTTTTAAAAAAATATAAATCAACAGGATTTAAATTTTTAGAAAATTTATGCACAAATTTTATCCAACTTTTATGTAAAAATTGAATTTTTTCATGATCCTGATAATTGAAAAATTTTTCATTTTTTTTTTTCTTCCACTTTAGTAGAAATAAAATTTTTATTTTTATAAATATCAAGTAAATAAGCCAATCTTATTAGGTAAATTTCGATTATTAATTTATGATTTTTATTGAATTTTTCACATTCGTTTTTCAAACGAAGACAAATGCTTAAAGCATTCATCAAAAAAATGATAGATATTTTTTTTGATTGTGCAATATAAGAATAGATTATATCTTTTTTAAATTTTAAGATAGAAATTGTTTCATGATTTTTAGATAGAAATAAATTTCTGAAATGTTTAGTTAAACCTATTATTAGGTCACAATAATTAATTTTTTCTTTTAAAATTTTATTTAAAAAAATAAATATTTTGTGTATCTTTTTTTCTAAAAGATAATCAACTATTTTAAAATAATATTGAATATCAATAATTCTTAACTTTTTGATAAGAAGTTCTTTTGATATTTTTTTTTCATTATGTATAATTAATTTATCAAATAAATAAAGAGCTTGACTGATAGATCCTCTAGCATGTTTGGATAAAATAAATAATGTTTCATTTTCTATTTCTATATTTTCTTTTTCTGCAATCATTTTTAAATGGAAAAAGATTTCTTTTGTACAAATACTTTGAAATTCATAAACTTGACAACGTGATAAAATCAATTTAGGAATTTCTTTTTCTTCAGAACCACAAAAAATAAATAATATGTGTGGGTATTTATTTTTTGTAAATTTGATAAAAAACTCAAAAAAATATTTTAAGAATATATGTATATTGTGAATTATGAGCACATAATATTTCCCAATTTTAGGAGTAAAACGAAATTTATTAGTAATTTTATAAATATATTCTAATGAAAAAAATCCATTAATCTCAAATCTGTTCGAAGAATCATCTTCAAATTCTGAAAAAGAATTTAATTCATTTGATAAAATTTGTGCACATGTATTTTTTCCTACACCTTTTGGGCCAAGAAAAAACAAAATTTGAGATAAACGATTTTCTTTGATTGCTTTTTTTAAGATAAAAATTGTATCTTTTTGCCCTATTATTTCGTTCCACTTTATAGGTTTATATTTTTCAGAAAGCAAAGAAAAAATTTTATCCATAAAACAAATCTTATCTCAAATGCAGCAGAATTTCTTGAATTTTTTCAGCGGCTTCTCTTAAAGAATCAGTTGAATAAATAGGCAACGAACTTTTTTTAATCAATTGTTTCGCAATTTCTTCATTTGTTCCTTGCAAACGAACAACCACAGGGATTTCAATATCCTGTTTAATTTTAGAACAATAATTTATGATTCCCTCAGCTACCGTATCACAACGTACAATTCCTCCAAATATATTGATTAATATTGTTTTTACAGATTTATCCTTTAATATTAAACGAAAAGCTTTTTCCACACGTTCTGTATCAGCAGAACCTCCTATATCTAGAAAATTAGCTGGTATACCTCCACAAGATTTAATCATATCCATAGTAGCCATTGCTAATCCAGCCCCATTCACCATACATCCAACATTTCCTTCTAATTTTAGAAAATTTAATTTAGCTTCATAAGCTTCTTTTTCAATCGTATTCATATCATTTCGATCATGCATTGAATTGTATTTTTTATGACGAAACAAAGCATTATTATCCAAAATTATTTTGATATCAACTGGTATAATTTTATTATCATATGTTTTTATTAAAGGATTTATTTCCAGTAATAAAGCATCATGAGATATATAAGCTTTGTAAAGTGAGGATAAAAAAATACAAAAATTTTTCAAAGAACTATTATTGTGCATTCCTAAATTAAATCCTATTTTTCTTATTTGAAACAATTGAAGTCCTAATATCGGATCTATTGTTTCTGTATAGATTTTATCTGGATTTTTTTTGGAAAAATCTTCTATATTGATTCCTCCTTCTTTAGAATAAAGAATTATATTTTTTTCTATCTCTCGATTTAATAAGATGGATAAATAATATTCTGCAGGAAGACTTAATTCTGAAAAATAAACATCTTCAGATAACAATATTTTTTTAACTAATTTTCCTTCTTTAGAAGTTTGTGGAGTTATTAAATATTTTCCTAAAATTTTTTTCGATTTTTCGTATACTTCATTCAAATTTTTTGCTATTTGAATACCTCCAGCCTTTCCTCTTCCTCCAGCATGAATTTGAGCTTTAATAACTAAAGATTTTTTTTTAGTTTTTTTAAAAATCATTTTAGCAACATTTACAGCCTCTTCTGGAGAAGTAGCAAGCATTCCATAAGGAACTTGAATAGAGAAAAGATTCAATATTTCTCGACCTTGGTATTCATATAAATTCATTGAAAATAATTTTAAAAATCAATTCTTAACTAAAATTCGTTTATTTTTGATTTTAGTTTTTGATTTTATGAGAATTTTATAAATTTACGAAAAAATGATTCAGGCTAAAAATATTTACAAAAATTTTGGAAAAGACGAAATTTTAAAAGGGGTGAACATAATGGTAAAAAAAGGTAGTATGGTTTGTATTTTAGGTGAATCTGGAGCAGGTAAAAGTACTTTGTTGCATATTTTAGGAACTTTAGAAAAACCGACTACCAAGAAAAAAATAAAAACGATTTTAAAGATTAATGAAAAGGATGTGTTGTCTATGACAGATGGAGAACTTTCTATTTTAAGAAATCAAAAAATAGGTTTTATATTTCAAACTCCTCAACTTTTTCCAGAATTCACTGCACTAGAAAATATTTGTTTACCAGGTTTTATAAATAACAAAAATAAAGAATATGTGAAAAAAAAAGCTAAGAATTTATTAAAAAAATTAAATATATATAAATATGAAAATTCAAAAATAGACGAATTGTCTGGAGGACAAAAACAGAGATTATCTGTAGCAAGAGCTTTGATTAATGATCCAAAAATTATTTTTGCAGATGAGCCTTCCGGAAATTTAGATGAAAAAAATGCGGATAAATTACATAATTTTTTTTCTTTACTTAATTATAAATTTAAACAAACTTTTTTAATTGTTACTCACAATTTGCAATTAGCAAATATGGCTGATGAAAAAATCAAAATAGAAAATGGAAAAGTGCAAAAAATGAATAGATAAAAATATTTTATGCTTTTAAAAAAACAACTTTCTATTAAACATATAATAAAAAAATCCGTAAACACAAGTAAAAATAAACAGGAGAATACATTATTCTTAATGATTCATGGATATGGAAGTAATGAAAAGGATCTTTTTTCTTTTGAAAAAGATCTTCCTGAGGATTTCTTTATAATTAGTATTCAAGGCTTTCATTGTCTTGGAGAAGACAAGTATTCTTGGTATGATATAGATTTCGATGATAAAAAAAAATTTATTAATTTAATACAAGCCAAAAATACCATCGAAAAAATATCATTTTTTATAGATGAAGCCATAAAAGAATATCAACTTAAAAAAAATCCAGTATGGATATGTGGGTTCAGCCAAGGAGCTATTTTAAGCTATGCCATTGCTTTGAAAAATTCTGATAAAATAAAAAAAGTAATTGCTTTAAGTGGATATTTAGAAAATAATCTTTTACCAGAAAAAATAGATCATTATACAGATTTGGACTTCTTTATATCTCATGGAAAATATGATCCTATAATTCCTATTAATTGGGTAAAAAAAGGCCTGAAATTTTTAAAACATAAAAAAATACTTTCTTTATATTACAAAGAATATGAATGTGGACATACTTTGAATGATTTAAACTATCAAGATTTAATTAACTGGATTGAAGAAAAACATATGAAAATTTGAACCATGAGTAAATATTCAAAAATGATATTATTTTTATTTATTTTTTTTGTATCTATTTTTTCATTTTTTCACAGGAATTATTTATGTGGATATATTTCTCTTTTATTAAGTTTTTTTCCTATTTTTTTCATTTTTAAAAATGAGTTTTTATTATTAGCTTTTTTTAAAATACAAAAAAAAGATATGAAAGGATTCAAAAAATATTTAAGATGCGTCAAGAATCCTAAATTGCAATTAACTAAAAATCAAATGGCTTATTATTATTTTTTAAATGGAATTTTGTATTCAGAAAATAATATTTTTCAATCAGAAAATTATATGCAAAAAGCTTTAGATTTAGGACTCAAATTCAAGCAAAACATAGCTATTGCCAAATTGAATTTGGCAATAGCATCTTTATCAAAGGGAAATAAGAAAAGAGCTGAGTTTTTATTATCAGAAGCAAAAAAAATGGATATTTCCGGTTTATTGCATGATCAAATTCAAATTATAAAAATACAAATGAAAAAAATAGGAAATGTAAACAGAACTAATCCTTACATTAGAAAGGAATTTTAATGCAAACGAATAATCCATAATCCTTTATTAATATATCCTTCTTGATCAGAGATTTTTTCGTACTGATATTTACTTATTAATCCTGAAAAATTTTTTTTATCTATAATTTTCAACAAATTCTTATTCTCAATAAGTCTACACAATATATCATAAGATAAATCAAATCCTAGTAATTGATATTTATTTAAATGAGACCCAAGTTTTTTCTTAAGTAAAAAGAACATTTTTCTTTTATTTTCATCATCATTGTTAAAATGATATTTTGTTGTAAATAAAAATTTATATTCCTTCAATAAGGAAATATTTTTATAATAAACGTTATTATAACCGATGCCAAAAGGAATAATTTTTTTATTTGTAAATTTTTTAATAAAATCAATAAATTTTTTTCCTAAAGAAAAATTTTCTCCTAAAAAAATGACAAAAAAAGGTGTTTTTTTTATAAAAGTATGAGAAAAATCATTCTTAAAATGAAAAACTTGGAAATTAAGATTCCATTGTAATAATTTTTTTTGTATAAAGCTTATTATTTTTTTTGATGGATCTTCTCCGAAAATATACAGAGTTTTTATTTTTTTCTTTTTATAACCAATCTTTATTTCTTCCAAAATAGGTTCTGCTAAATGAATATCTTTTACTTCTGCTTGAACAATATTAGGATAAGAATTTAAAGAATCAGAAGATATAAAAGGAGAAATAATGGGTATTTTTTTATTATTTATAGCAAGTTCTTCTAAAGAAGAACGAAAAAAAGGGCCTATAATCGCATGAATTTTAGATAAATTATATGAATGTATAAAATTTATGATTCTTTTCTTTTCATTTTTTGTATCAAATATTTTCATATTGATTTTTTGCTGTGGGTTCAAAAAATCAACAGCAATTTTAGCTCCAGAATAAAAGGATAAAGCTTGATCGCTAAGTCTCTTATTGTTTATATCTGTATAACTAAAAAATAAAGGTAACATAAAAATAACATTAATAGGAATAGGTGATTTTATAGAATCAGATTCATTTTCTTTTTCTTTTTTTTTTAATTTTTCTTTATTAAAATTAGGTTCTTGGTTATTCAGCCCTTCTAATAAAAGAATAAAGGAGAAAAAAATAATAACAATTTTCCTCATATTCAATTTTACCTTACAATTCTAATATTTTAGAAATATTTTCTTCATTTCCTTCCATAAAGAATTTGATAGGATCTTCTATTGCTTCTTTTACAGAAACTAAAAAACCTACAGATTCTTTTCCATCAATTATTCTATGATCATAAGATAAAGCCAAATACATCATTGGCTGTATTTCAATAGATCCATTAACAACAACAGGTCTTTCCATAATTTTATGCATTCCTAATATTGCGCTTTGTGGTGGGTTTATAATCGGAGTGGATAACATTGAACCAAAAACACCTCCATTAGTAATAGTAAAAGTTCCACCTGTCATATCATCTATAGATATTGTTCCATTATGAACTCGTGTGGATAATTTATATATTTCTTGTTCTATTCCACGAAATGATAAATGTTCAGCATTTCTAATTACAGGCACCATTAATCCTTTAGGACCAGATATAGCAATACTAATATCATAATATTCAAAATTAATTTTTTCTTCTCCATTGATCATAGCATTAATATCTGGATAAAGCTTAAGAGCTCTTACACAGGAAAGAGTAAAAAAAGACATAAAACCTAAGTTAACTCCATGTTTCTTCTTAAAAATATCTTTGTATTTTTTTCTGATCATAAGAATTTCTAGCATATTTACTTCATTAAATGTAGTAAGAGAAGCAGTTTGATTTTTTACATAAACTAATCTTTCTGAAATTTTTCTTCTTAAAGAAGAAAGAGGTGTTATTTTTTTTGATCTATACATTGTTGTTGTAACAGACCTATTCACATTAGAAATAAAAGGAGTTTTTTTTTCCTCTAAATGTAAAATGCAATCTTTTTTTGTAATTCTCCCATGTTTTCCAGTCCCTTGAATAGATTCGATAGAAATATTTTTTTCTTTCAAAATTTTTTTTGAAGCTGGAGAAGGTATCTTTTCAATATGATGTTCATGATCGATTTTTTCTTTTATTTCTTTTTTTTCTTGAGAAGAATCGATTAAACATAAAACATCTCCAATTTTGATTTTTTCACCTTTTTCCACCATTAAAGTTATTTTTCCACTTTCTTTTGCAGAAATTTCCAAAGTAGCTTTATCTGAATCTATTTCTGCTATTATTTGACCTTTATTAACATAATCTCCATTTTTTACAAGCCATGCAGAAATTTCAACTTCTGTAATTGATTCTCCTGGAGACGGAACTTTGATCTTTGTTATCATTTTAAATAATTATAATTTTTCAAAAAAAAGCTTTTTTTAAAATTTTTTTTTGGATCATTAAAAAATCCAGATAAGATCCTGTAGATGGACTAGAACTTTCAGATGGAGATATTAAATTAAATGAGATGACTTTTCCTAATTTTCTCAAAATAAAACTCCATAATCCCATATTTTCTGGTTCTTCTTGTACCCAAAAAATTTTTTTTTGATTCTTATATTTTTCTATAATTCTTTGTATTTTTTCTGTTTTCAATGGATAAATTTGTTCTATGCGAATTAATGCAGTTTTTTCATCTTTAATAGATTCTTTTTGATTTAACAAATCATAATATATTTTACCAGAACAAAAAATTAATTTTGTAATTCTTTTTACATCTTTTACATAAGGATCATCTAATATTTCCTGAAATAAACCTGTAGAAAGATCTTTTATTGTAGATAAACATTTAGGATTTCTAAGTAAACTTTTAGGAGTAAAAATTATAAGAGGCTTTCTATATTTTAATTTCATTTGTCTTCTAATTAGATGATAAAAATTACTTGGAGTACTGCAATTAACTACGAACAAATTATTATTAGCACAAAGTTGTAAATATCGTTCAATACGTGCAGAAGAATGTTCTGGTCCTTGTCCTTCATATCCATGAGGCAATAGTAAGACAATTCCATTTCTAATTTTCCATTTTTCTTCTCCAGAAGAAATATATTGATCTATTATAATTTGTCCTCCATTAACAAAATCTCCGAATTGAGCTTCCCATAAAGTTAAAACATGAGGGGAATACATAGCATATCCATAATCAAAACCCAAAACTCCATATTCTGAAAGAGGAGAATTAAAAATTTGAATTTTCCCTTGTTTTGTACAGATTTGATTAAGAAGAATAATTTCTTCTTCTTCTTCTGTTTTTATTACAGCATGACGTTGAGAAAATGTACCTCTTGCTACATCTTCTCCTGATAAACGAATATGAATTCCTTCATATAAAAGCGTTCCATAAGACAGTAATTCTGCCATACTCCAGTCCACCAATTCCTTTTTAATCATATCTAATCTCTTTTGAAAAATAAATTCTGTTTTTTTAAAAAATTTTTTATTCTTAGGAAGAGAAAAAATTTGATTAGATATTCTTATAATTTTTTCAAAAGAAAATCGCGTATCTATTTCTTCCAAAACTTTTTCTTTGATTATAGGAAAATCTTTCCATTCTTCTTCTAAAAAAGAATTTAATACGTTCCACTTAATATTATTTGATTCACGATATTTCGTATCAAGAATATTTTCATATTCTTTTTCCATATTTTTTACATCATTATTATTAATAATTTTTTCTTTTTCTAATTTTTTTCTGTATAAATTGTAGGAATTAGGATGTTTCGATATAGTTTTATATAAAGAAGGTTGAGTAAATCTAGGTTCGTCTCCTTCATTATGTCCATATTTTCTATATCCCAATAGATCTATGAATACATCTTCATGATAATGCATTCTAAAATCTACCGCAAAATAGATTGCGCGTACAACAGATTCTACATCATCTGCATTAACATGTAATACTGGGGCCATAATAGTTTTAGCTACATCAGTACAATATATACTAGAACGACCTTCAGTGTAATTCGTGGTAAATCCTATTTGGTTATTTATTACAATATGAATTGTTCCTCCTGTTTTATATCCTTTTAATTTAGATAACTGAAGCACTTCATACACAATTCCTTGACCGGACAATGCTGCGTCTCCATGAATCAGAATAGGAATAATTTTTTCAGAATTAACGTTTCTATTATAAACAATATCTATTTTAGCACGTGTGATTCCTTCTACAATGGCATCAACAGATTCCAAATGAGAAGGATTAGGAACTAAATTCATTTTAACATATTTTCCTTTTCTAGTTTTTCTTTTTTTAGAAAATCCTAAATGATATTTCACATCGCCAGAAAAATTTTTTTCTTTATATTTTTTTCCTTGGAACTCGATAAATATTTGAGAATAATTTTTTTTAAAGAAATTAGAAAGGATGTTAATACGACCTCTATGTGACATTCCAATTATAAAATCTTCAGTTAGATATTTTTCAGATGCATATGCTATCATTTCTTCCAATGCAGGTAATGCAGATTCATTTCCTTCTATAGAAAATCTTTTTTGTCCTACAAACCTATTGTGAATAAAATTTTCAAATGCAATAGCCTCATTTAATTTTTTCAAAAAAAATTTTTTCTCTTCTGTAGAAAATTCGATTTTTTCTTCATAAAACCATTTTTCAATCCATTGAATTTTTTCTGGATTAGAAATGTACATATATTCGATTCCTATCGATCCACAATAAATTTTTTCTAAACGATTAATTATATTTTTTAATGAAGTTTTTCCTAATCCTATTATCTTTCCAATTTCAAAATATATATCTAATTCTTTTTCAGATAATCCAAAATTTTTTAAATCTAAAGAAGGAAAATGTTTTTTTTTCTTTTTTATAGGATTTGTATTCGTGAAAAAATGACCTCTTTTTCTATAATTGTGAATTAAATTATATACTAAAAATTCTTTTTTATTAATTTCATTTTTTATTTTATAGTTTTCTTTTCCAAAATCAAATCCATGAAAAAAAGCACTCCAACTTGATTCTATTGAATTAGGATCTTCTTTGTATTTTTTGTATAGGAATTCTATATGTTTAAAATGGAAGGTATTTAGAAAAGAATATCTATCATTCATACACTATCTTTTTATTTCAAATTTAAACATTTTAAATATCTATCTAAAGTTTATTTTTTTTTAAAAAACTTTTATATGCTAATGCTTCTTTTAAAACTAAATTTAATCCATTTTTTTTTACCCCCATAGCTGTAGCAAAAGAAGAATTTCCCCAATGTTTTCCATGTATATAAGAAGCCATTGTACATATGATTTTATGAGCATGAATATTATGATTTCTAATAATAGATTCAGAAATAGATATAAAAACAATTACTTTTTCATTTGTCAAAAATCCTACAATCATAAATAAGTTATGAATTTCATGTTTTAAATCTAAAACTATTTTCTTCATAATATTTATTTCCTTTCTTTTATGAGGATCTATATCAATTTCGCATATATATTTTATAGATGCTATTTCTATAGTTTTTAAAACGTATTCTTTTTTTAACAGATTAATTTTTTGTAAAGAAATTTTTGATATTTCTTGTTTTAATTTTTCATTATGACTTTTTAAAAGTGAAAAACTTTTTATCGGAGATTCTGGATATTTCATTATCTTTTTTAAAGATTGAAATTGATCACGAATATATTTTAAATATTGAATTGCTTTTTTTGAAGTTATAGCCTTAATTCTACGTATTCCATGCGATATAGAATATTCTGATAATATTTCAAAAACCTGAATTAATCCAGTATGTTTAACATGTGTTCCAATACATAATTCAGAACATTCTCCAAATGTAATAACTCGAACTTCCTTTTTATATTTATTTTCAAACATTTCATTCATTTTATCAAAATGAGTATTTTTTCTAGCTTCTTGTAAAGAATGATATATTTTTTCTTTTAATAAAAAATCAGAGAAAATTAATTCTTGAACTAAATTTTCTATCTTTTGCAATTCCTGTATGGTTATTTTTTTATAATGAGAAAAGTCAAATCTTAAATATTCATATCCTATATAAGAACCTTTTTGTTGAACATGACTTCCTAAAATTTTTTTCAAAGAAAAGTGTAATAAATGAGTAGCAGTATGATTTTTTTCAATTTTTGATCTTATATTTTTATTTACTATGGCTTTAAAAGAAGAAAAAATATCTGAAGGTAATTTTAGAACACAATGTATAATAATAGAATTTTCTATTTTAGTGTCAAAAATATCAATTCTTTCAATTTTATTTTCTATAATGCCTATATCTCCCACTTGTCCTCCACCTTCAGGATAAAAAGGGGTTTTAGAAAAAACCAATTCATAATAATGAGTTTTTTTTAATTTATTCTCTATTTTTCTATATTTAGATATAAAAACATCGCATTCCATAGAATTATATCCTACGAAAATTGGATCTTTATCGAAATGATTATGTACTTCTATCCAATCTTTTTTTATAACTGAATTTTTTTCTTTTTTTGATCTTTCTTGTTGTTCTAACAACTTATTTTGAAATGATTTTTCATCAATAAATAAATTATTTTTTTCAACAAAAATTTTAGATAATTCTACTGGAAATCCATAACTATCATATAACTGAAAAATTTTTTTTCCATCAATAATTTTTTTATTTTTTTCTTTATGTTCAGAAATTATATATTGAATTTTCTTACTTCCTTTTTCAATTACATTAAAAAATGATAATTCCTCTTCTTTAATAATCTCTTGTATATATATCTTTTTCTTTTCTAATTCTGGGAAAGAATTTTTCATTCCTTTTACTAAAGAATCTACAAATTTATAAATAAAAGGTTCCTTTTTGGATAAAAAACGTGTTGCAAAAATAATAGCTCTTCTGAGTATTCTTCTTATTACATAACCTGCTCCGTTATTTGATGGCAATAATCCATCAGAAATAGAAAAAACAATAGCTCTCAAATGATCTGCTATAATTTGTATAGATACTTTTTGATAGAAATTTTTTTGATTATAAATATTTCCTAAATAATATTCTATATCCTGAATAATAGGATAAAAAATATCAGTTTCATAACTAGATATTTTTTCTTGTAAAATCATACACAATCTTTCTAATCCCATTCCTGTATCTACATGTTTCGTATAGAGTTTCTCTAATGTTCCATCTGATTTACGCGTAAATTCTATAAAAACAAGATTCCAAATTTCTATAACTTGAGGATGTTTTTTGTTAATCAGGAACCTTCCAGGTAATAGTTTTTTTTCTTTTTCGTTTCGAAAATCTACATGAATTTCTGAAGAAGGACCACAAGGTCCTGTTGATCCCATTTCCCAAAAATTTTCTTTTTTTCCAAAAAAAAGAATATTATTTTCATGAACTAAAGCTTTCCAATATTTAAAAGTTTCTTTATCCATAGATAATTTATCTTTTTTATCTCCAACAAAAACAGATACATAAATATTTTTATTTGGAATATTATATATTTGAATCAATAATTCCCATGCCCATTCTATAGTTTCTTTTCTTGAATAATCTCCAAAAGACCAATTTCCTAACATCTCGAACATTGTATGATGATAATTATCATATCCAACATTTTCCAAATCATTATGTTTTCCAGCAATTCTAAGACATTTTTGAATATTTGCTATTCTTTTATATTCAGGTTTTAAATGACCTAAAAAATAATCTTTAAAAGGATTCATTCCAGCATTAACAAAAAGAAGGGTAGGATCTTTTTCAGAATAAATGGGAAAAGAAGGAATAATTTTATGTTTTTTTTTTTCAAAAAAACTGAGAAATGTATCTTTTATTAATTTATATCTCATGATAATGATTATTATTCTTTCTATATTTAGGAGATTGTTCAATAGCATCCATAATTTTTTCCATTATAGTATCTGTTGTCTCTTTTTTCAAATCTAATTGAATAGGTTTTTTGAATTTCATTTTTTGCAAAACTCCTTTTCTTTTAATTCGAATTCCTTTTTTATCATAAGCTTTATGAAATCCATCTATTACAATGGGAACAACAATAGGATTATACTTTCTGATTACATGAACAATTCCTCTTCGTCCGGGAGCAAAGGCTTGAGTAGTTCCTTGTGGAAAAGTGATTAACCAACCATCATTTATAGCTATACCCATACGAGTGATTTCAGATACATCTACGGAACGATTAATTTTTTTATTTCCTTCTCTCCAAGTTCTTTTTACTGTAATCCCTCCTGAATAAGTAAATAATTTAGTCAAAAAATTATGATCCATTGTTTCTTTGGCTGCTACATAATATAAATTTACTTTAGGATTTAAAAGATAAATCGGATTTTTAATACTATTAATAAAACCATTTTTTATGCTGCAAAATACATGAAACATAGCGAAAACATCTGCAAAATAAGTTTGATGATTAGATACAAAAAGAACTTTCTTATCAGGTAATTTTCTGATATATTCAGTCCCTTCTAAATGTAACTGATTAAATCCATTATAACGATTGTAAGAAATACATCCAAAAGTAAAAATTAAAAAACGTTTTATAAAATGCCAATTTCCAAATGCATCTCTAAAGAGGGTACTTTTTTTTTTATTCAAATATTTTCTCAAAAAATCAGAATGAAAATTCACTGTTTGTTTATATTTTTATGAAATTTGAATGAATAATAAGATAAAGTTGCGATAATTAATAAAATTATAAAACTATAATATACCCAATCAGGTATAGAAGTAGGATCTCCTTTCGCATAAGAATGCAGTCCAGATAAATAGTAATTTACACCAAAAAAAGTCATTAGAATGGAACTAACTGATAATATACTGAATAAATTAAAAGTGTATATACTTCTTAAATGTGGAATTAGACGAATATGTAATACAAAAGCATAAATCATAATGCTAATTAAAGCCCAAGTTTCTTTAGGATCCCAACTCCAATAACGCCCCCAACTATTATTAGCCCAAACAGAACCTAAAAAGGTTCCTATGGTTAACAAAAAAAGTCCTATAGTCAAACATATTTCATTAACAATAGTTAATTTTTCAATATGAATATGAATCATTTCACTATAATTATAAAAACACATTTTTAATATAAAAAAAATTAATACTAAAATTCCTAATAAAGCTCCTGTTAAAAAAAAACCATAACTGGATGTTATTGTTGCTACATGTATTATCAACCAATGAGATTTTAAAACAGGAGCTAGATTAGTTATTTCTGGATCCATAGCGTTTCCATGATGTGCAATCATGAGTAAGAAAGAAGAAATTAAAGATGTGATTCCTGTAACAAATTGATTTTTACAGAATAAAAATCCTATACCAATTAAACACCAGCTAATAAAAATTGATGATTCATATCCATTAGTCCATGGGGCATGTCCGGAAATATACCATCTAGAAATTAATCCTAATAAATTTATAATAAATAGAAAAAATAAAATAAAAATAAATATTTTAGAAAAGAAATACATGTATTTTTTTTCTAAAAAAATCATCAAAAAAGAATTAATAATAATAATTGCTCCAAATAAAGCATATAAAAAAGATAATCTATAAAATAGATTTAATTTGTTATAAATAATTTCTGTAGATATTTTATTTTCTGAAGGTAAAATAGATTTAGCATGTTTAATTTGATATAATCGTATTTTTTCAATTTCGTTATCTGCAATATTCCAATTTTTCTCATTTTGAGAAAATAACAAAGATTTAAGATAATTATTAAACATAGATAAACCTAAAGGATTCAGTTTATTTGAATTTGAAATGATCCAACTAGACCAAGTGTGATTTGTATCATGAGGAATAGGAAAAATACGTATATATTTTCCTTGAAAAATTTCATGTATTATTCCTACACGTTCACTCAGATTAATAACAGCTTTGTCATATTCATTTCTTTGAATAGGATTTTTAGAGAAAGCTCGTTCATAATCTTCTTGAAAAAGATATTTTAGTTTTGAAGTTTTCGAATCGATCAAATAGAGATCTATAAGAGAAACATAAAAATGTTTATTTGCTTTTACTTTATTTAAAAATTGATATCCCCCTTTTTTATCAACTTTAATAAAAGGAATTTTTGTCCAAAAAATATTATCTTGATGTATAGATATGAACCATTGATTAGCATTTAAATTTTGTATAGAATCTTTTTTATGTATTTTTCTAAGTAATTCAATAGCAATCGTATTAATAGGCTTGATCCTTCCTTTATAATCTTGTACTAATAAACGTCCAAATTTTTCACTATGTCTTTTAGGAATATGAATCACATCAGAAACATTTTCTAAAAGAATTTTTTTTTCATGGGGAATTTTGGAAGTTTGAGAAAATCCAAAATGATGAATACTGAATGAGAATAATAAAAAAAATAATATCGAATATCTTTTATAAGATAAAGATTTCAACTTCTTTTTAAGAAAACTAAATCTAGTTCCTTTCCAAAATACAGTAAGAAACATTCCTATACTCATAATAATATAACCTATATAAGAAAAATATGTTCCTAAATAATCATTATTAACATAAAAATGAGTACCTCTTTTATCAGGATCATATCCAAATTGAAAAAATCTAAATCCTTTATAATTCAAAACATTATTCATATAAATTAAATAATCATTTTTCTTATTATTATCAATTAATGTTACATAACTCATAAAATGAGATGGAAATTCGGAACCTGGATAATTTTTGATTTTAAATTTTTTTAATTTTAAAAAAAAAGGAAGATTACAAAAAATAGATCCATATCCGATGGATATTTTATAATGATTATTGAAAAACAGAGGAGAACTCATATTTGTCGCATTTTTTCCTCCTAAAAATGTGATCAATTTATATTGATTTTTGAAAAAAATTTTGACAGTAATAGCATTTAATTCATTATTTTCTTTATCTTTTTCACGATTACATGATTGTACGTATTTTAATTTTCCTTTTACTATTCCATCAGGAATAACCCATTGCATTATTTCATGATTTTTATTAATATCAACTTGATATAAATTTCTTAATTTCAGTATGTTAAAATTATTTTTTAATAAAAATCCGATTTTTTGATTGACCATGTCAATGATCTTTCCTGAAAAAGATGATTTAACATAAAGTTTATTTTTTATTTCGAAAATACTAATCCCAAAAGGGATTTCTTTATTAAAAGAAAATAAAACACCATTTACATTAATTATTTCTTTATTTTTTAGAAAATATTCGGTTCTTCCTTTTTGATTATTTGAAACTATTTTTATAATTTTTTCTTCTGGTTGTTCTTTTGATAGAATTATTTTCGCACATGGAATATAATCCACAACTTTTACTTTTAAAGGATTTTCTTGAAAATTAAATTTTCCTTCATATTCATTATGAAAAGAAGATAAAATATAAGGATCATGATAAAATCTAGTATAAGAATCTTTACTTATTTTTAATTTGATGTAATTCTTTTTAGAAAGAATTTTTTCATTAATTTCACCCTCTCTTATAGACATCGTTCCTTCAAAACTGAAGTATCTAGAAAAAATTCCTCCTAGAAAAATTAATATAAATGATAAATGAAAAATAAACAAAGGTAATTTTTGATAATTCCATAATTTATATTTCCAGACATTTCCAATTAAATTTATTATAATAAAAAACATAATAGTTTCAAACCAAACAGATTCATAAATAAATATATTTGCTACATCTGTAGAATATTTTTTTTCTATAAAAGTAGCTACAGCCATAGATAAAGCAAATAACAAGAATAAAAAAGCAGTGATTTTTGGAGAAAAAAAAATTTTTTTTACTTGCATTTACTTATAATGTTTGAGATTTATATTTAATTGATTCATATATATATAATTAAATTATCATAGGCTAAATATACATTCTTGGGTAATTGTTTTTCAATTTCTTCATGAAATCCAAATGTATGACTAATATGAGTCAAATAAGCTTTTTTAGGACAAATTTTTTGAATAATCTTTAAAGTTTCATAAAGCATGATAGAAAAAGAATTGTCTGTCCCCTTTCTCCCCTTTCTTAATATATTTAAAACTAAAATAGTTAGTCCTTTTAATTTTTGTATTGTATAAATAGGAATAGAACTAGCATCTGTTATATACGCAAAATTTTCTACACGAAATCCTAAAATAGGAAGATATCCATGCCATATAAATAAAGGAAAAATTTTAGAATTCTCTACAAAAAATTCTTTTTTATAATCATCTAATTCATGAACGGAAATTCTACAAATGTTTGATTTTTTATCTTTATGAAAAAGATAAAAGAATCTTTTTTTTAAATTTTCTATAACTCTACGTAATCCATAAATAGGAATAGGTTTATTCATTTTAAAATGAATGGGTCTTATATCATCTAATCCTCCTATATGATCATGATGTTCATGTGTCATAAAAATTGCATTTAATTTTTCATAATTATTTCTTAACATTTGATAACGAAAATCTGGTCCACAATCTATTAAAAAATTATTTCCATTTTTTTCAATTAAAATAGAACTTCTAAGTCTTTTATCTTTTAAATTTTTAGATAAACATACTGGATGTTTAGACCCAATAAGAGGAATTCCCTGAGATGTTCCGGTCCCTAAAAAAGTAATTCTCATATAATATTTTTATATATATTTTCTTGTATTTTATTTATAATATTTTGTTTTTCTTTTAAAAATTCTTTTACAGAATCTCTTCCTTGTCCTAATTTGATATCTTCATAACTAAACCAAGATGCATTCTTTTTAATAATTCCTAAATCTACTCCTATATCTAAAATTTCTCCAATTTTTGAAATTCCTTCTCCATACATAATATCAAATTCAGCTATTTTAAAAGGTGGAGATAACTTATTCTTTACAACTTTGACTTTTGTTCTATTTCCTAATATTTTTTCTCCATTTTTTATATGATTTCCTTTTCGTATATCCAATCGTATTGATGAATAGAATTTTAAAGCATTACCTCCGGTAGTCACTTCTGGATTTCCATAAACTCCTATTTTTTCTCTTAATTGATTGATAAATATAAGTATGCTTTTAGATTTTCCTATACTAGAAGTTAGCTTTCTCAAAGCTTGAGACATTAATCTTGCTTGTAATCCTATTTTAGAATCCCCCATTTCTCCTTCTATTTCACTTTTAGGTGTTAAAGCTGCTACAGAATCAACTACTATTATATCCATTACACCAGATCTAATTAAGTTATCAACAATTTCAAGAGCTTGTTCTCCATTATCTGGTTGAGATATTATTAATTCTTTTACGTCTACTCCTATTTTTTTCGCATAAATAGGATCAAAAGCATGTTCTGCATCAATAAAACTAGCAAAACCTCCACTTTTTTGAGTTTGAGTTATAGCATGTAAAGCTAGAGTTGTTTTTCCAGAAGATTCTGGTCCAAATATTTCTACAATACGACCTTTTGGAAATCCTTTGATTCCTAAAGCAATATCTAAACTTAAAGATCCAGAAGAAATAATTTCTAAATTTTCCATATTAGAATCTCCCATTTTCATGACAGTTCCTTTTCCATATATTTTATCCATCTTTTCCAATACAAGTTGTAAGGATTTTCTTTTTTGTTCAATTTTTTCGTTCATAATTTTGAAAATTAATTTTTTTTTTCTCCTAAAAAAACCTTCTTTTTTTTTTAAAAAGAAAAATTTTATTTTTAGGAATTCTTAATTTGTTACCGGAAGGGATTCGGTCTACAAGATATTTTGGATTAAGGAAAATTAAATCTTGATAAGAAATATTTAGATTATAAGCTAAAAATTTTAAAGAAATTTTTTCTTTTACAGGAATTAACATAGTTTCTTTATATTTATATTTGTGAGTATAGAATGGAATATTATGTTCTCTGTAAAAATTCATGATATAATTGATAGCAATAAATTTAGGAATATAATTTTGGGTTTCTTTAGGAAAAAATTCCCATAATTCCCAGAAATTCTTTTTATTGTGACTGTGACGTTGTAATATTTTATCCACTGTTCCGGGTCCTGCATTATAAGCAGCTAGAACTAATTCCCAATTTCCTATTTTTTTATATAAAAATTTTAAATATCGGCAAGCTGCTTCTGTAGATTTTATAGGATCATTTCTTTCATCGTAAATCTTATTAATATGAAGATTGTATATTTTTCCAGTTCCAGGCATAAATTGCCAAATCCCTTTAGCTCCTGCTTTAGAAGTTACAATAGGATTTAGATTTGATTCTATAATAGCTAAATATTTTAATTCTTTCGGAAGACGATATTTATCAAATTTTTCTTCAAACATAGGAAAATAAAACTCTGATAATGAAATGATTTTTCCTATATATTTTTCCATACGAAGAAAACTCTCTACAGAGGCATGTACAATAGTATTGTATCTTAATATTTTAATTTGAGATTTTTGATTTAGAAAATTGAGTTTCATTCTTAGTTCTTCAGAACTTATATTGGTAATAAGAATATTTTTTCTATGATGATGATTATGAAATAATTTCTTTTCATGTTCATGAAAAGATTTTCTTTTTATTTCTAACATTTTATCCCATAATTTCTCCGTATGTATATTATTTAAATCTAATTTTTGACTATAAATTTTTTTATGAAAATTGATTACATTTTTTTGTTCTAAAAATGGTTTTGATGCAGATTGAATTACCAAGCTTTTTAATATAAATACAAAAAACATAATATTCCTTGTCGTTTTCGTTCCCATTACAATATTGATTAGTTTCTAAAATTTTAGAAAAAAAATACTAATAAATAAACGAAAAATGCAGAAAGAAAAATTTCAAGTATTATTTTTTCTCAGGTTCTGAATCTTTTTTTTCTTCTTCAGATTCAGAAGCTTCAGAGGCTTTTTTGAATTCTTTTAATCCAATACCTAACCCTCTCATCAATTCTGGAATTTTTTTCCCTCCAAATAATAAGAGAGCAAGAATGACAATAACCACAATTTCTGTGGTACCAAAAGTACCAAGTAGCATAGAAAAACAAGAAATAAAATCCATGTACATGGAATTTTTTTTTCAAATATATATAAAAAATTATGAATCTTTAATTTATCTGTAACTAGAATAGTCACTCAAACTGACTTTCTTATATTTTTCTCCTATGTAAATAGAATGATTTCCTATAATTGAGTGACCTAAATTTGCATATTGAATTACTGTATAATCTTGAATTAAAGATTTTTTTATGTTGCTATTTTTTATTTTTGAATATTTTCCTATTGAAACATAAGGACCTATAATACTATTTTCAATAGTAGTATTTTTTCCTATTGAACAAGGTTTAAGAATCAAACTATTTTTTATAATAACTTTTTCATGAACTAATTCTGAATTTTTTGCTTCAATAGATAATATTCTTGAATTTGAAGATATAGTTCTTTCTTGATTTCCAAAATCCATCCATTCTTGAACTTGTTGATTCACGAATTTATTTCCTTTTTTTCTCATATTTTCTAGAGCAGATGTCAATTGATATTCTTCCTTATTTTTTATATCATAATCTAATAGAATTTGTAATTCTTTTTTTAAAAGAAAACTATTTTTAAAATAGTAAAGACCTACAATTGCGAGATTTGATATATAATTATTAGGTTTTTCTATAAAATGAGTAATTATTCCTGATGAATCACATTTTACAATTCCAAATAAATGAGGATTTTTAACTTTTTTTGTCCATATAATATTGTCTACTTGATGAGTTATTTCTTGATCAAAAGAATTGTGATAGAATAAAGAATCAGAAAAAGCAACAATAATCGGTTCCCCTGTTAAAGATTTTTTAGCTTTTAACAACGCATCAGCAGTTCCAAGTGGAATAATTTGATAATATAGAATGGGATTCACATTTAAATCATGAGATAAATTGATTAATTTTTTTTCTACCTCTCGACCAAAATTTCCTATAATAAAAATAATTTCTTGTATGGAAAAAACTTGAATGATTTTAGATAAACTATCCAACAGTCTTTTTAAAATTGTTTTTCCCGCAATAGACATTAATGGTTTAGGAGTATTTAAAGTATGTGGAAGAAGTCGTGATCCTTTTCCAGCCATGGGAATTATAATTTTCATATCTATTCTTTTATATTCCAGTACTTCCAAAACTATTATTACCTCTTATACTTTGATTTAAAATTGAACATTTTTTCCATTTTATTTTAACATTTTTAACTATATCTAATATTATTAATGCTTGATAAGGTTCAATTATTATGTTTTGAAAAAAAATATTAATTACAATTATTTTTATTTCAACTTCTTTATATTTATATAAAGAATGTTTTTTATTTTTTGTGAGATGAATTATACAAATAGATTGTAGAAATTTTTTTCTAACAAAAAAAGAATATCTGATAGATTTTGAAATTTTAACAAAAACACCTGTTGATATCAATTTTCTTTCCAAAGAATTAATGAAAATAGATTTTTTTATATTAGCAATTAAAGTCGATTGACAGATTTTTTGATACAAAATTTATTTTATTAAATTAATCAATCTTTTTTTTTCAAAAACAAAAATAATTATTAAATATAAAAATTGTAATAAAAAACTTAATCGAAGTTGTTTTTTTATTAAAAAAACAATAAAAAGTGAAAATAAAAAATGAATTATTATGTTTTTTATTTTTTTACCACAAAATTTGAAAAAATTTTTCTTACCCCAAAAATATAGAACTATCAACATAGTTCCATAAGATATAAAAGTACCCCAAGCAGGAATTATAAAAAGATTATTAAAAATGAAAATAAAAACGGCATTAAATAAAAAAGTAATTAATACACCGACCAAAGATATATAAGTTCCAATAATAGGTTTATCTAAAATTTTATAAAATATAGATAAATTAGTATAAATTCCTAAAAATAGATTTCCCATCATTATTACGGGAATAATAGAAATCGCCATATGATATTTCTCATCAATCAAAAATTTCATAAATATGTTAATATTTCCACATATTAATACATAAAAAATTAATCCAAATAAAATAAATACATAGGTGATTTCTTCATAATAATATATTGCATCGGTATCTTTAGATTTCTTAAAAAAGAAAGGCTCAATTCCTAATTTAAAAATTCTAATATATAGATTCATAAAAGTGGCTATTTTATAACAAGCGGAATAAGATCCATTAATTTCATCAGAAATCAATCTTTTAATCAAAATTTTATCCAAATTCTCATTAATAGAAAAAGCTACAGTTCCTAACATAATGGGAATACCATAATTTAACATATTAATCGCAAGATTTTTATTAAATTTTTTAATAGTAAATTTCTGAAAAAGAATAGGAAATATTAAAAATAAATTACTCAAAGAAGAAATCATATTTGCAAAAAATACATAACCTATTTTATCTGTAAAAGAATTAACCCATATAAAAAAAAAAGTTTTTTTATCGTAAGTATTGTTATGACAAAAAAATAGATACATTATTATAAATGATTGTATTAATATATTTATTATATTTATTGCAGAATATTGGATGGGTTTATCATTTACACGAAGCCAAGCCATGGGAATGATACAAATTGTGTCAAAAAATATAATAAAAAAAAACATTAAAAAATATTCTGAATGATTTTGATATCCAGTGATGGAAGATATATATTTTGTTAGAAATATGGATGTTATTAAGAAGAAAGAACTTATGATCAATTGTATTATAAAACCCGTTGAAAAAACAGTTTCTTTACTGTAATTTTTTTTATACAAAAATCTAAAATAAGTATTTTCTAATCCGAAAGAAAGAAACCCTATAATCATAAAAGATAGGGCATACATATCTGTGTAAAGAGAAAATTCTTCTTTTTTAAAGGAGAGAGTAAAAAATTTTAAAAAAGCATAATTAATAATTCTAGGAAATAGAAATCCTATAGAGTATATAATTGTTTGTGTTACTAATTTTTTATATGAGATCAATACTTTTTATATTAAAATTTCTAATTTCTACATTTTTTTTATGCATGAATCAACTTTTTTTTGTAAAATTTTTAGATGGAAGAAAGTAAATTTGATAAATTTTTAAATCAAAAAAATGGATTATCATAATCAATCAAAAGAATTTATGTTATATGCTATAAAGCATAAAAAAATTAATAGCTTGACAATTGATGAATATATTAAATTTATGACTCCTTATATTGTTGAGGAGAGAAAATTAAATGTAGCTCAAATGGATGTTTTTTCTCGTTTAATGATGGATCGAGTTATTTTTTTAGGAACGGCAATAGAAGATCAGGTCGCAAATATAGTACAAGCTCAGTTATTATTTTTACAATCTGTAGATCCTGCTAAGGATATACAAATATATATCAATTCTCCAGGAGGAGATGTTTATGCTGGATTAGGTATATACGATACTATGCAAATAGTGGAACCTGATGTTGCTACTATTTGTACTGGAATAGCTGCATCTATGGCTGCTATATTGCTTTGTTCAGGAGTAAAAAATAAAAGATCTGCATTAAAACATTCTAGAATTATGATTCATCAACCCATAGGAGGAACACAAGGTCAGGCTTCAGATATTGAAATAACAGTTCGTGAAATATTAAAATTAAAAAAAGAGCTTTATGAAATTATATCGAATCATTCAGGACATCCTATTGAAAAAATAGAAAAAGATTCAGACCGAGATTATTGGATGACTTCCACAGAAGCTAAAGAATATGGAATGATAGATGAAGTCCTAGAAAGAAAAAAATGATCACGACAGGATTCGAACCTGTAACCTACTGCTTAGAAGGCAGTTGCTCTATCCTTTTGAGCCACGTGATCTTCAATAAAGATAAATATCGGGGTAGCAGGATTTGAACCTACGATCTCCTGGTCCCAAACCAGGCGCGATAACCAAACTACGCTATACCCCGTTTTCTTTTTTTTTGCGGAGAATGTGGGATTCGAACCCACGCGGTATTTACATACCGACAGTTTAGCAAACTGTTCCGTTAACCACTCCGGCAATTCTCCAATCTTCAAAAAGATACAAATCTAAAGGAGATCTATTAAATAAACAAATAATTATGAATTCGGATATTCTATTCTGGTATGATAAATATTTTTTAATTTTTTCTTTAAAACTTTTTTGACTTTTTCTATTTCTTTGAAAGTAATGTCTGCGTTAGAAAATTGATTATCTATTTTTTGTTTTTTTATGATATTTTCTACTATATTTTCCAGATCTGCATTAGATGGATTTTTTATACTTTTTGAAGCCGCTTCTACAGAATCAGCTATCATAACAATAGCAGTTTCTTTTGAAAATGGTTTTGGACCAGAATATTGAAATTTCTTTCTATCTACTTTTAGATTTGGATATATTTTTTTTTGTTTTTCATAAAAATAATGAACAATACTATTTCCATGATGAGTCCGTATAAAGTCAGTAACAGGATCAGGTAAATGATATTTTTTTGCAAGTTCTACTCCTATTGATACATGTTCTAAAATAATTTTTGCACTTTCTTTTGGACTTAATTTTTGATGAGGATCAATAATATTGTGTTGATTTTCTGTAAAAAATTTAGCATTTTCAATTTTTCCTATATCATGATAAATTGCTCCTATTTTTACTAATAAAGAATTAGCTTCAATTGCTACAGCTGCTTCTTCTGCAAGATTTGCTACTGTTAAAACATGCTGTAAAGTTCCTGGAGCTTTTTTAGATAATAATCTTAATACAGGAGTATTCGTATCGGATAATTCTAACAAAGAAATATCTGAAGTTAAATTTAATAATTTTTCAAAAAGAAATATTAATGGATGAACAAATAAAATTAATATTCCACTAAAAAAAAATAAGTAAAAAGTATAGAAAGAAATCTTTTCTAAAGATCCTTCACGTATTAAAGTAAGCAAACTAAAGGTAATAATATAAGTAATCATTATTTTTGCAGAAGCAAAAAATAAATTTTCCATTTTATAAATGTTTTTTTTTGTAAAAAGAACTAAAAAACCTGCAGTAATTTGAAGGAAAATAAATTCAAAACGATTTGGTGTAATTAAGGATAACAATAAAATTGTTATTAAATGAATAAAAATACTCAAGTTAAAATTGAAAAAGGCACGTATACTTATAGGTAGGATACAAAAAGGAATTATGTATAATATTTTAGAATGATATTTTAAAATTGTAATTGTTATTAACGATATGAATAATATATTTATAATTAAAAAATTTACTTCTCTATTATTTTGAAATATTTTATTTTCAAAATAAAAAATATATAATATGAATATAACAAATATCATGCTTATTATTAAAAAATATCCTGTAATAAGACAATAGTATTTTTTTTTGTTCCATATTTTTTTTTCATATTCTTTTTTGAAAGAAGATAAAATTTGAAATTTTTTTTTATTTATAATCTCATTATTATTAATAATATTATCTCCTTTTATAAAAAAATATTGGTTTTTCTTTATAGATTGCATTTTTTTTTTCAAAAAAAAATCAGTATAATATTGACTGTAAAATAAATTTGGAGTAATATTTTTTTTTAAAATTCTTTTTATAATTTTTGAACGATAATTTTTTATCCTAAAATTTTTGTCAATAACATTGTTCACTTTAGTATGAGTAAAAATTTTTTTGGATAAAATTTGTGTCCATTTTTTATCTTTTTTTAAAAAAATTGTATAATCTTTTTTTTTCAAATTCTTATAATCTTTTATATATCCATGTTTGTATATTGTATTGATTATTCTATAAATTATTTTGTAATAGTGTCTATTTTTTTTTATGAAGAAATTTTTTTTTAGATTTTTTTTTAGATTTTTTGCTACTTTATTATTTTTAATACAAAATATTTCTTGATTATTTTTTATATTTTGAATTTCCAAATCTATATCCTGACTACTTTTTGGAACAAAAAAATTAAATGGGGAGAATAAATCTCCATGAGACCAAATTTTTCCTTCTAAAAATTCATATTTAAAAATTTCTTTTTTTGGGAATAAAAATGTCAATAATAAGATTGCAATAGTTATAACTAAAATTTTATATGCAATGTTTTTATTATAAAACTTGAAGTAATTAGCCATCACCTAAAAAAATTGGAGTATATGCAATTTTTTCGTAAGGATGAATTTTTTTCTTTAAAGAAAAAGAAGATATTTCACATTGAAATGATATATAATAATAATTAATAGTTTTTATATTATTATATTGTTTTTTTATAAGATGTTTTATTTTTTTGTAATATGTTGGACAATAATCGATTTTCATCATTTATACTTTCTTCTAAACAAATAGTAGATTCTGTTCTAAGTACTCCTTTGATTTCTCCTATTTTAGAAATAACGTCTCTTGCATCTGAAGGATCTTTAGCTATAATTCTACAAAAAAGATTATATTTTCCTGAAGTGATATATAACTGGACTATATTTGGAATTTTTTTTAATTCTTCTTTTACTAATTTAGATTCACGAGAATCTGATAAAATCCCTACAAAAGCTATCAGATGAAAACCTAATGACTCATATCCTATAATTAAAGTACTTCCCTTTATGATTCCTGCATCTTCTAATTTTTTTACTCTAACATGAACTGTTCCAACAGATAATGGCTTGATTTCTTTACTAATTTGTTTGCTAATTTCGGTATAGGGGGTTCTAGCATTTATATTTAATTTTTTGACAATAGTATTGTCAATTTCGTCTGTATTATATCTTAGGATCATTGTTTTATATTTTTATTATATTTTTCGAATAAAGGTATTAAAAATACCAAGATACAAAACTTTATTTTGAAGAAATAGATTCTTGTTTTTCAGTTTAAATTCGATGTTTCTATAATAGAAAAAATTTCATAATTTCACTTACATTTTTTTCTTTTTTGATTGGAGTCGGAGTAAAAAAAAACTATATAAACAATGATTTTTATAATAAGCAGAATAATTTACATTTTTGTTATGATAAAAAAATTTTTATAACATGGTTTTTTTTACAATAAACTTTCCTCATCCTAATATTTGATTTTCTTTTAAAAAAAAGTAAATTTTTTTGCATTTATCAATCCCATTGAATGAGTATAGTAGTTTTGGATGTGAAAAAAAATCATCAGCATGGATCTATAAAAATAAAATAAGAAGTATAAGCAGATAAAATCTGCAAAATTTATCAATAAATTTGTATTTTTTTCCTGTAATTCTTCCTCTTACTTTACTTTATTTGAATTGAATTTTTGATTTATAATTAATATAAAATTTTCCTCCTAATATGTTTAGGAAAGATTGAATTGGATATAAACTTTTAAAAAATCTATTTTTTTCAATTTTTGATTTATATAAATAGCATGAATTTGACTTGAATATAATTTGTTTTTGTATGAATCTTTTATCAAAACGTTGTAAAAGAATAATACTTTTTTTTTATGGTAAAATTGACCATAAATAAAACATCGAACGAATATTTTATAGTCAAAATTCCATTTTTTATAAAAAAAAATACCTAAATCTGAACCTAATTTTGATCCTTCAAAAATTTTACACCGCATGTCTATTTTTGGTATTTTATTTTTTTTATCTTGAAATAAAGTTATATATCCTTTTAAATAACTATTAGGTGTTTTTAATAAAAAATTATTAACTTCCAGTCTTTTGGAAGTGGAATAATATATTAAATTACAAAATAGGTTTTTTATAAAAACATTTTTTTTTCTAAATAATCCTTTTGATTGAAGAGATGAAATGGAAGCTTTAATTTGATAATTATCAATACGAATATTTCTTATATAGCTGGAAAAGGAAGATTGAAATTCTTGATTATAATTATTATAATTTTTGTATTTTATATTAGATTTATTGATTATTAATTTAGAACAGGTCATAAAGTAGTTCTGACTGAATTTTTTATGGATCAGAAAATTTTTTATAAAAAAAAGAATGTTATTTTCTTTTTCTCGTAAATATTTTTTTATAAAAAAAGAAGGATTGTCAACGACAATATTTTTTATGATTAAATATTGTGAATTTATAAAAATAAAATAAAGTAAGTTATGAATATGTATTTTACATTTAGAAAAATGAATAAAAGAAAAAGAATGGTGATCCAAAATTTTGACATCATAAAAAACAAGTTCTTTTTTTAAGAAATTAATAGAAGCATGTTTTATAATAATTCTTTCATGAAAGTGATTTCTGACTTTTTTAAAAAAAGTATTCAAAATAAATGTGGATACTTTTTCTTCTATTTTTTGTTTATTATAAATAGAAAGAAAAAATAATCCTAAAAAAAAAATAAGGATTCTTATTTTTTGAAATTTTAAAAACATAATTCATTTTCAAAGATATTGTTATTTTTTTATGAAAAAAAAACCAATAATTATTGGGATTGAGTCTTCATGTGATGATACAGGCGTTTCTATTGTGAGAAATAGAGAAGTGTTATCTAATATTATTATTCATCAAAAAATTCACAAGAAATATGGAGGAGTTGTTCCTGAATTAGCTTCAAGATTACATGATATGAATATTACAAAAGCAGTTAAACAAGCTATTTATTCAGCAGAAATTAATCAAGATCAAATTGATGCAGTTTCCTTTACTTTAGGACCAGGACTAATAGGCTCCTTATTAGTTGGAACTTCTTTTGCAAAATCATTTTCTATGGGGCTCGGAATTCCTCTATTAACTGTTAATCATATACAAGCTCACATATTATCTCATTTCATACAAAAAAATATTAATAATTCTTATCCAGAATTTCCATTTTTAGGTTTAATTATTAGTGGAGGACATACTCAAATTATAAAAGTAAATGATTTTTTTAAAATGGAAGTATTAGGATCTACTTTAGATGATTCTGTAGGAGAAACTTTAGATAAAATTGCTAGAATATTGGGATTTTATTATCCAGGTGGTCCTGTAATAGAATTTTTTTCTAAAAATGGAAATAATAAAAAATTTGTTTTTTCAAAACCTGTAGTAGGTGGATTAGATTTTAGTTTTAGTGGATTCAAAAGTGATGTATTACAATTTATAAGAAAAGAATTAAAAAAAAATGCATTTTTCATAAAAAAAAATTTATCTGATATTTGTGCTTCTGTCCAGAAAATTATAGCTGAGATCCTTTTAGAAAAAATACAAAAAGCTATTTTAAAAACTGGTATTTATAGAATTGCTTTGGCTGGAGGGGTCTCTGCTAATTATGAAATTACACGAACATTTATGTCGTTTGCAAAAAAAAATAAAAAATGTGAAATTTTTATTCCTAAAAAAGAATATGCTACTGACAATGGAGCCATGATTGCTATTACAGGATTACTTAAATATGAAAGAAATTTATTTGACTCTATTCATGTTACTCCATATTCAAAATTCGAAACATTTTGATTATTTATATTTAATTGAACCTTTTATATACATGTGCATATTAAATTTCTATCTCCATATCCATCATCAATACGACTGACTGGAGGCCAAAATTTTCTATTTTTAATCCAATCTAAAGGATAAGCTGCTTTTTCTCTACTATAAGGATAATTCCATTCATTTTTAGTCAAAATACTGATACTATGTGGAGCATTTTTAAATACATTATTTTTTTTGGAAAATTTCTTATCCTCAATTTCTTTAATTTCTTGTCTTATCTTGATAAGAGTTTCAATAAAACGATCTAATTCTTCTTTAGATTCACTTTCAGTAGGTTCTATCATCATACATCCTTCAACAGGAAAAGATATAGTAGGAGCATGATATCCATAATCCATCATTCGTTTTGCGATATCCATAACATCTATATCCACATATTTAAAAATTCTACAATCTATAATTAATTCATGTGCGACAGTATTATTTTCCCCCACATATAATATGTTATAAAATTTTTTTAATTTTTCTTTTATATAATTAGCATTTAACACAGATATTTCTGTACACTTTCTGAGACCATCCGGTCCTAACAAACGAATATAAGCATAAGAAATTGTTAAAATTAGAGAAGAACCATATGGAGAAGAAGATATAGTTAATATTTTTTCTTTACTATTTTTTTTTTGTTGAAAAGGATGATTTGGTAAGAAAGGTTTTAAATGTGAAGCTACACAAATAGGCCCCATACCAGGACCACCTCCTCCATGTGGAATAGCAAAAGTTTTATGAAGATTCAGATGACAAATATCTACTCCTAAATCTGCTGGTTTAATCAATCCAACTTGAGCATTCATATTTGCTCCATCCATATAAACTTGTCCTCCATTTTCATGAATAATATCTATAATATCCTGAATATTACTTTCATATATACCATAAGTAGAAGGATAAGTGATCATTAATACAGATAATGAATCTACATTTTCTTTTACTTTTTTTAATAAATCATTTTTATCAATAGATCCATCATTTTTTGTAGATACTAATATCACTTTCATTCCAGCTATATTTGCTGAAGCAGGATTTGTTCCATGGGAAGAAGAAGGAATTAATGCTATATTTCTTTTATATTCTTGTAATGAATAATGATAATGTTTTATGACCATAAGACCAGCATATTCTCCTTGAGCTCCTGAATTAGGCTGTAATGAAATACCAGAGAATCCAGTAATTTCTTTCAAATATTTCTTTAAATTTTTAATAATGAAATGATACCCCATTGCTTGTTGATAAGGAGCAAAAGGATGCATATTTTTCCATTCATGCTGACTTAAAGACAATAATTCTGTGGAAGCATTTAATTTCATAGTACATGATCCTAGAGGAATCATAGAATGAGTTAAAGAAATGTCTTTTTTCTCTAGTCTTTTTATATAACGTATCAACTCATTTTCTGAATAAAATTTAGAAAAAATTTTATTTTTGAAAAAATTAGAAGTTCTTTTTAAAGAAACAGGGAATTTATATTTATCAATATCCGTATGATACTTTATTTTTTTATTTTTGACACTACTTTCTACTTCAGAAAAAATTGATAAAATATGGTTTATATCTTTTTTAGAAGATGTTTCATCTAAAGTAATAGTTAGATAATTTTTATTTATATATCTAAAATTAGTTTTTCTACGTTCCGCTATTTTTTTTATTTTGTTTACATTTTCTATTTTAATTCTAATAGTATCAAAATAGCAAGTATTTACTTGAAAAATAGAATTGATATTATTAATCAATAAAAATTCTAATTCTTTAGCATATTTATGAATACGTTTTGCTATTTTTATTAATCCATTCTTTCCATGATATAAAGCATACATAGAAGCCATTATAGCGGGTAGGACTTGTGATGTACAAATGTTAGAAGTAGCTTTTTCTCTTTTGATATGTTGTTCTCTTGTTTGTAAAGCCATACGAAAAGCTTTCTGATTTTCTCGATCTACAGATATTCCAATAATTCTACCAGGAAGGAAACGTTTATATTGTTCATGAGTAGAAAAGAAAGCAGCATGAGGCCCACCATAACCCATAGGAACACCAAAAGATTGACTGGATCCTATAACAACATCAGCACCCCATTCTCCAGGAGGTTTCAATAGGGATAAAGATAAAATATCTGTCGATACTATTACCGATATTTTATGATATTTGGCATATTCAATTGTTTCAGTATAATCATATATTTCTCCTAAACTAGAAGGATAAGATATTATTAATCCAAATATTTTTTTATTATTGTATTTTGTTTTTAAATTGTGATGAGAATCATATATGAAATGAATCCCTAATCCAAAACATCTTGTTTTTAGAACATAAAAAGTTTGTGGCAGAATTTCATTAGAAATAAAAAAATAGTGATTGTTATCTATTTGTTTCTTTTTAATTTTTTCTTGGTAAATCATAAACATAGCATCAGCTGCAGCTGTTGATTCATCTAACATAGAAGCATTACTTATTTTCATTCCTGTTAAATCTGAAATCATAGTTTGAAAATTAATTAAAGCTTCTAAACGACCTTGAGATATTTCTGATTGATATGGAGTATAAGGAGTATACCAATTAGGGTTTTCTAAAATATTCCTTTGAATAACACTTGGAGTGATAGTATTTTTATATCCTAACCCTATATAAGAACGATAAATTTTGTTTTTTTTACTTATTCTATAAATATGATTTAAATATTGATATTCGGAAATGGAATTTGGAATATTTAATTTTCTTTTTAAACGTATTTTTTTTGGAATGGTTTTATTCACAAAATCTTTCATAGAAAAATATTGTAATTCTTTCAACATTTTATTAATTTCATTACAGGATGATCCTATATGTCGAGAAGAAAATTTTTCTCTTTGAATGTTATCCTCTTTCATACTAAAATAAAAATTGTATTTATATTTAAAAATTACAAATTTATCTAAATAAAAAAATAAAATGAAAATAACCATTGTTGGTGCAGGAAATGTGGGAGCTTCTTGTGCAAGTTTATTAGCTCAAAAAAATATAGTAGAAGAAATTGTTTTGTTAGACATTAAAGAAAAAATTTCAGAAGGAAAAAGCTTGGATATATCTCAAATGCTTTCTGTGATTAATTCAAATACCAAAGTGATTGGAATTACAAATGACTATTTAAAATCGAAAAATTCGGAAATTATTATTGTTACTTGTGGAATTACAAGAAAACCTGGCATGAGTAGAGATGATCTTGTTAAGATCAATGCAGAAATTATTCGTTCTGTAATAAAAGAATCTATTTTTTTTTCTCCAAAAACTAAATTGATCGTTGTATCAAATCCATTAGATATTATGACATATGTGAGTTATATAACGGCAAAAATTGATTCCTCTCGTATAATTGGAATGGCTGGAATATTAGATACTGCTAGATATCGTTTTTTTTTATCTAAAAAACTAAACATATCACCTATTGATATACAATCTTTATTATTAGGAGGACATGGGGACACAATGGTTCCTTTATACAGATATACATCTGTATCAGGAATTCCTATAAAAGAATTTTTGTCAGAAGAAGAAAATGATGTAATTATAGAAAAAACAAAAAAGGGAGGAGAAGAAATCGTTAATCTATTAGGAACATCTGCTTGGATGGCCCCTAGTGCTTCTGTAGTGCAAATGGTAGAAGGTATTTTAAAAGACTCTAAGCGTATCTTTTCATGTTCTGCTTTTTTAAAAGGAGAATATGGATTTAAAGATATATGTTTAGGAGTTCCTGTGATTCTAGGAAAAAATGGAATAGAAAAAATCGTAGAATTGCAATTAAATCAAGAAGAAAATCAGATTTTGAAAAAATCTGCAAACTATGTGAAAAATATGATCAAAAAATTGTAAGTAACATATTTCTCTATTATTTTTCTATAAAGATTAATAATTCACCTTCTTTGTAATCTATTTTTATTTCATTACTAAGAGCTTCATTTCTAATTCCTATATTTTTTCCTATTTTTAAAAATCCTTTTTTTATAGAATATTTGAGACCATAAGTAGATAATTCTTCTACTTTTGGAAATGGGAAAAGAGATATTTTTTTATTTTTTTTTTGATAAAAAGAAGTTTTTTTTTCAGAAAAAAAATAAAAATGATATTTATCATGAAATATAATAGATAATTTATTTTTATATTTTAAAGCTGCAGATAGATTTCCCAAAAAATGATCTTGTTCCATTCCACTTCCTCCCCATACATTTATGTTAAAAAATCCTTTTTTATAAATAATATTTAAAGCTTTATCAAAATCAGTGAATCTTTGATCAGGAGTTTTCAATAAATGGGTTTTTAAATAAATATTATTTTCTATAGAATCTAAATCCCCAATAACATAGTCTACTGAAATTCCGAATGTCTTTAAATAATAATAAGCTCCATCTACGGCAAATATTTTTTTATAAAAATAAAATTCCTTTTTTAACTCTAAAAAAGGAGGAATTTCCCCATTTAGAAATAATCCTACTTCTGGTCCATTAAATCGATGATTCATTTTTGATTTGACAATTGATAATTCGATTTCCCAAATAAATTTTTTTTATTACAGAATCTTGCATAATTTCTGTTGTATATCCACACTTGATTATTGTTCCATCAAACATTAAATAAATACGATCTGTTATTGTAAAAATTTCCTGTACATTATGATCTGTAATTAAGATCCCTATATTTTTCCTTTTGAGAGATAAAATTATTTTTTGTAATTCTTCTATAGCAATTGGATCTATTCCAGAAAAAGGTTCATCTAAAAGAATAAATTTAGGATTTATAGCTAAACACCTAGCAATTTCTGTACGTCTTCGCTCTCCTCCAGAAATAAGATCTCCACGATTATTTCTGATTTTTTGTAATCCTAATTCTTCAATAAGTTTTTCTACTATTATTTTTCTTTTTTGATTTGAAATTTTTTGCATTTCTAATATGCATAAAATATTATCTTCTACAGATAATTTTCTAAATATAGATGGTTCTTGAGATAAGTACCCTATTCCTTTTTTAGAACGTTTATACATTGGATAAAATGTAATATCTTGATTTTCAAGGTATATTTTTCCTTTATCTGGTTTAATTAAACCGACAATCATATAAAAAGAAGTTGTTTTACCTGCTCCATTAGGGCCTAACAATCCCACGATTTCTCCTTGATTTAATTGAATTGAAACATTTTTTATTATATATTTATTTTTATATTTTTTATATATGTTTTTAATATTTAAAGTCATAGTCATATTATCAATAATAATTAAAAAAAATGAGATGAAAAACTTGATTTATTTTTTTATAATGTTTTTTTGTATTTCTTCATTTTCTTATGGTTTAGATAAATTAAATGGTTTAGATAAATTAAGTGGAATTTCTGCAATAATTGGAAATGATATCATTTTAGATTCTGAAATTCAAAGTATTGATAAAAACAAATCATTTTGTCACAATAATGTTTTAAATGATATTATAATTCAAAAGTTAATACTTTTTTATGCAAAAAAAGATAAGAGTATACAAATTACTGATCAAGAATTACAAATGAAAATTCAAGAATTTTTATCAAAAGCTAGAAAAAAATATATAAATCAAGAAGAATTTTTAATACAACTTGAAAATAAAAATTTTTTAAAAGAGTTAAATGAAAAAATAAAAAACCAACAGTATATAGAAAAATACTATAATAAAATAACGGATGATATAGATGTTTCTCCAAAAGAGATAAAATATTTTATGAAAAAACATGCACCTTATACATCCAGAAAAGTATGTATTTCTTACGTAATTTTTTATCCTAAATTAAGTGAAATTCATAAAAGAAAAACAATTGATTTTTTAAATCAAATCAAAAAAGAAATACATTCTGATGCTGATTTTGCTATAAAAGCTATTTTATTTTCTGAAGACGATGATTCAGCATTCAAGGGGGGACTTGTCAAAGGAATACAAATCGATCATCTTTCAAAAAAATTTTCAGATTTAATTTCTTACTTAAAAGAAGGTGAAATATCTGAACCTTTTGAAACAGATTTAGGACTTCATATTATAAAATTGGAAAAAAAAATAAAAAATAAGGCTGATTTTAGACATATTTTAATTAAACCTAAATATGAAATAAATAAAATAAAATCGTTTGCAGAATTATTTAGAAAAAAAATTGTTAATCAAAGAATTAATCTAAATCAAACTCAAACTTTAGATTTTTTAAAAAAAAATAAAATAGGAGATGTTATTATCAAACATCAAATTTGGTTTGATGAAAACCAACTTTCAGAAAATATGAAAAAAGCATTACTTTTTATAAAAAAAGGAAAAATTACTAATCTTTATAAAGAAACTATAAATGGAAAAGAAATATTTATAATTTGTCAACTTTTAGATGAAAAACCTCCTAAACCTATTTCTTTGGAAGAAAATTATAATTTATTAAAAAAATTTGTAAAAAATGTAAAGAAAAAAGATAAAATACAAAATTGGTCAAATGAAATATTAAAAAAAACTTATTATATGAAAATCAATTGTTAATTTTTTTTTGAAAAGATTTTTGGTATAATCCAGCATAATATCCATTCAATTGAATTAATTCTTGATGTGTTCCTTTTTCCACAATATATCCTTTATCAATAGCTAATATTTTATCGGAATTTTCTAATGTGGAAAGACGATGAGTGATGATAATTGAAGTTTTATGCTTTGTTAAAAGATCTGTAGCATGATAAACCATTTTTTCCAATTCATTATTTAATGAGGTAGTTGCTTCATCTAATATCAGGATAGAATAAGGATGCATTTGAACTCGTAAGAAAGAAATTAATTGTTTTTCTCCAAGAGATAATAAACTTCCTCTTTCTTTGACTATGAATTTATATCCATTAGGTAAAGATGTAATAAAATTATGTATTCCTATTTTTCTTGCCATATTTTCTATTTGATTCATGCTAATAGATGGATCTCCTAAAGTAATATTATTGATAATAGAATCATTAAATAAAAAAGTATCTTGTGTAACTACTCTGATATGAGATCTTAAACTTTTTAATTCTACATCTTGAATAGAATGTCCATCAATCCAAATACTTCCTTTTTTTATTTCGTATAACCTAGAAATCAAATGAGTGATCGTAGATTTTCCAGACCCTGTTGATCCTACTATTGCAACTTTTTCTCCTGGTCTAATTTCAAAAGAAACTCCATTCAATACCATTTCATTGTTTATATAAGAAAAATAAACATTATTAAATACAATATGTCCCCTTAATTTTTTTAAACGTAAATTTCCTTTATTAATAACAAATTCTTCAGAATTTAGTATGGAAAATATACGCTCTATTCCAACTATTCCTCTCTGTATAATGTTAAATCTATCAGCCATTTGCCGCATAGGACGAAAAAGGAGATAAATAAAGAAAATAAAAGCAATAATTTGACCAGGTTTAACATTTTCTACTTCAATTGCATGAAATCCTCCATAAAATATAATAATACTTATTGTGACTGCGGAAATGATTTCTACTATGGGAAAAAAAATAGAAAAATAAAAAATAGTTTTAAAATGAGCATTCATTAACTTACTATTAATAGATTTGAATTTTAAATATTCTTTTTTTTCTTTATGAAAAAGTTGAATGATAGACATTCCTATAATATTTTCTTGTAAAAAACTATTTAAACGTGAAGTTTGAACACGTTCTTCATAAAACGTTTTTTTCAATGTTTTTTGAAAAAAACGAGTGACAATATACATCAAAGGAATAGTTAAAAAAACTATAAAAAAGAGTTTTTTATGAACTGTATACATCATAATGATAATCATAATAATTCTCAAAAAATCTCCAAAAACTAACAAAATTCCATCATTAAATATGACTGTTATAGTTTCTATATCTGACACAGAATAGGATACTAATTTTCCTATTGGAGTTTTATTAAAAAAAGAATTATTAAAATGTAATAATTTTTCAAATAAAAGAATTCTGATTTTTTTTATTACATTTTGTGCTAATATATTAGATAAATACAATAGAATAAAATGAAATATACTTTCTAAAAAAAGAAGGAAAACTATTAATATTAATAGATTTTTCAATCCTAAAAAATCTTTATAAAGAATATGAATATCTATAGCTTTTTGTATTAATTTAGGACGATAAGCTGAAATGAAGGAAATTAATATGGAAGTTATAATTGTTGATATTAATATCAGTTTATAATCTAAACTAATTATAACAAGTTGTATTAAGGAGTATTTTTTTTTATTCAAATTTTCTTTCATAAAAAAATATCTTCTGGATAGAGAATTTTTGTTAAAAATAAACCACATGCAGGAACTATCAATTTGCAAAAATTAGAATTTTTTAATTCTATAATTTTTACAAATTCATCTATATTAATTTTATTTCTTCCCACATCAACAAGTGAACCAACAATAGCTCTAACCATCGATCTTAAAAATCGATTAGCTTCAATAGTAAAACATAAAACATTTTTTTTTTCAGACCAAGAAGCGTGATAAATTTCACATATATTATTTTCTTTTTCATTAGTTCTTTTTTTTTTACAAAAAGAACTAAAATCTTTATATTTTAAGAGTTTTTTTGAAGCTGTATTCATTTTTTTAATATTTAGTGGATAGAAACAGTACCAAGAAAAATCTTCATAGAAGATATTTTTTTCACGCGTCAAATAATATTTGTATGTTCGTTTAATAGCATCAAATCTTGCATGAATATTTTTTTTGACTGGAAAAATATTGAATACTTTAATAGATTTAGGTAAGAAAATATTTAACCGGTTTACAAAATCATTTTTAATTATTTTTTCATAATCAAAATGAGCAAACATTTGTTTAGCATGGACACCTGTATCCGTTCTACTAGCCCCTATAACATTTATAGACGTTTTTAATAATTTTGATAAACAATATTCTAGTTTTTCTTCTACTGTGATTACTTTTCTTTGAATTTGCCATCCAAAAAAATACTTACCATTGTAAGCTAATTCAATAAAAAATCTCAATTACATTATTTTTTTAAAGTCTATTTAAACTTTCAATAATAATAGAACATCCTTTTTGGATTTCTTCTTTTGTTATAGTTAATGGAGGGGATATGCGTAAAAAATTTCTATGAAATAAAAAAGGAAATAATATTAATCCTTGTTTTATACAATTTTGTAAAACTTTTTCTACTATATCTTTATTTTTTAATTCAAAAGATAAAAAAAGACCTTTTCCATGAATATTTTGAATTTCATTATGAACTAAATATTTTCTAATACACTTTTCTTTTACTAATACTTGTTCCATTATATTGGAATTGATTAATTGATCTAAAGTAGCTAAAGAAGCAGAAGCGGAAACAGCATTTCCTCCAAAAGTGGTTAAATGTCCTAAAGGAATAAAAGTTTTCATTATTTCTTGAGATGATACAAATCCACTAATAGGCATGCCTCCTCCCATTCCTTTTCCCATTACTAATATATCAGGAATAATATCATAATGTTCAAATGCAAAAAGTTTTCCTGTTCTTCCAAATCCAGTTTGGATTTCATCAAGAATCATTAAAGCATTTTTTTTATTGCACTGTTTTTTTACCTCTTTTAAAAAAGAACAATTAGGTAAGATAACACCAGAAGAACATTGAATAGTTTCCAAAATAACACAAGCCGTTTTTTCCGTAATAGTATTAATTAATTCTTCTATATCATTAAACGTAATAAATTTAACTAATGGTAATAAAGGTCTGAAAGGTCTTTTATAATCTTCATATCCCATGATACTTATAGAACCATGAGTACTTCCATGATAAGACCATTTACAAGATATTATTTCTTCTTTTCTTGTATAACATTTTGCTAATTTCAAAGCTCCCTCTACAGCTTCTGTTCCAGAATTAACTAAATAAGTAGTACTAAGTGGATATGGAATATTTTCTGATATTTTTTTACAAAGCCTTACACAAGGATCTTGTATAAATTCTCCATAAACCATAACATGTAAGTATTTATCCACTTGTTTTTTTATAGATTCTTTGATTTTTTTGTTTCCATGTCCTAATATGTTGACGGAAATACCTGATACAAAATCTAAATATTTTTTACCATCTTTTCCATAAATATAACTACCTTCAGCACGATCTACTATAATACTCATGGGATATGGATTAATTTGAGTTTGATATCGAAAAAAATCTTTTTTTAATTCTTTCATAAGAATTTGATTCTACTTTTATCTTATCATAGCTTTAATTTCTTTTTTTTCTAAAAAGTTTTCTTTTCTATATTTATCTATTTCTTGATCAACAAAGGATTTTTTATCATTTTTTGGTTTATATTTTTCTTTCCAAGAAAATTTAGGAAGATAAAAAATCTTGTTAGGAGTTTCTTTGTTGATTGGAATTAATTCTGAACATGTTTCTTTGGCACAAGAAATTTTTCTTATTTTTTTTAATTTATCTAAATAAATAGATAAAATATCACAACGTAATCTATTAATCATTTTTATTTCTTTGTCGTATTTGATAAAAATAATACCATGGATGTTTCCTTGAAACATTATTTTTTCCAAAACATTTGTTGTATCAAAAAATATAGTCATCATATCTCCTTCTATTTGATTAAATTCTTTTGAATTTATTTTTTCTATATAAAAAGCATTTTTAACAATTTTGATATATTTAATAAAATCATTTTTTAAATGAACACAGATATTTTTTCCAGTAATTTGTTTATTTTTACCAAAAAAAAATATAGGATTTCCATTTAATTTTATATAATCATTTGATGATTCATAATTGAAAAAATCACACTTTCCTTTGATATTAATAGATTCAAAAAAGATTTTCATAGAAAAAGATTGAATGGAATATGTATAATTTTTATGAATATTTATTTTTAAAATACTTGAATAAATAAAAACTGAATTATTATTCAGTTTTTTGATGATTATTGGATTTTCTTTTAAAATTAAAAAACCAGAATGAAAATCAAATTTTCCATATCCACTTATTAAAAAATATTTTTTCTTGAAATCTTCTAGAAGAATATTTCTTATAAATCCATATTTTTTTTTCTGATCAAAAAATAAGTATTTTCCTTTTATAATTTGATCATTATAATGAATACTTACATATTTTTCAAATAAAAATATTTTTTTTTGAAACAAAAATAGTGCTTTTTTAGCATAAAGAAAATTATTAAAATTTGTATTCTGCATTATGACAACCGTATTATTAAAATTGATTTGATTTTTATTAAGTAAATATTCTAATGTGTTTGCATATGCAGTATAATTTTTGCTAATTAATTTAATTTTATGCTTTAATTCTATCTTATTTTTTTTAATATAAAAAAAACCTTCTTTACTGCATATAATATAATCTCCATAATGAATCATACTTTTTTTTTTGTAGGAAATACAATGTAATCGGAAATTATATTCTAATAAATTAGTAGTTAATTTGATTTTATCAAAAAACAAAACAACATTATCAACAGCTTGAAGTAATTTTTTATCAAAATTATAATTTATTATTTTTGATTTTAATTTTATTTTTCCTTGATATAAAATTACATTTCCTGATAATTGAAAATTAAAAAAATCTCCTACTATATTTTTAGATATTATTTTATTTTTTTCAGATTCTAATCTTACATTTCCATATCCATGAAACTTATTATTTTTTTTGTTATATGTAATTTTATCACAAAAAAGATGGTATTTTTTATATTTTAAATGAACATTTCCTATTAAAAAAAAATTTGAATTATGGTCATAATTTTGTATAATGTCAGAATGAATGATTTGTATTTTTACAGGTGTTTTTCTTTCATTAGAAAATGAAAATGAAAACGTTTCAAAAATAAAAAAAATTATAAATACATATTTCACAATTTATAATATGAATAATTAATTTTTACATGCTATTAAAGATATTTCAATATTTGCATTATTAGGAAGACCGGAAACTTGTATAGTTTCTCTAGCTGGATAATTTCCATGAAAAAATTTTTGATACACATTATTGATTTTAGGCAAAAAACTCATCTCCTTTATAAAAACGGAAGTCTTTATAACATTTTGAAATCCTATTTTATTCTTTGAAAGAATTATTTCGATATTTTCCATTACTTTTTTTGTTTCCATTTCTATATCCATTTTTTGAGTATCCATATTTTTTGCTATTTGACCTGAAATGAATAAAAAGTCTCCAGCAATCACACATGTATTATACGGTCCATAAGATGGAATTTTCTCTATTGAAAATTTTTTTGTTATCATGATTAATTAGTTTTTCTCATTATATTGTATAATATTTCTAAAATTAGGATCTTTTAATCCTATAAAAAAAGACCATGAACGATTTTTGATCCAATTCAAACTCATTTCGAAACTTCTCAAATCTCTATTAAAAATAATATTTGCTAATATTATTTTATTTTTTAATACATCATAATCTGTATTAAAATTGATTTTCCAATATTTTGTGATATTTACAGATCCATTCAAATTTAAAAAAGTATTAAATAATTGTTGTTTTTTGAACAAATTTTTTTTGTAATTAAGATGAAAATCAATTTTTAAATTGATTGGAATTGGATATTTTGCATAATTTTTTTGATCAAAAAAAAAGTAATCATAACGATTTTTTCCCTTTTTTTGAAATTTATCTTTTACAGGAATCAAATTGATTTCATGCTTAGAAGAAAGATAAAAATCAAAATATGTTGTCTTATTTTTTTCAAAATTTATTCCTGATTTATATTTTGCTTTAAAATTTTTTATCAGATCTATATTACCCATGATATGGAAATTTTCCCATTTAATTAAACTATCGTTAATCATAAATGAGGTATTGATTTCTTTTAAAATTTCTACTTTTTTATAATGATTCCATGAATTTTTTATTATCCAATCATTATTTAAAATAAAATTTATTCTTTTTTCAAAATGATTTTTTACGTTATAAAAAATAGGAGGATAGTATATCATATGAAAAAATAAAATCGGTTTTATTTGATGTTTTAATAACATAGTATTTTTTATTTTCCAAATTTTATGGAATGGAATCGATACTACATTTGTTGATAAATTTATTTTTTGAAAACTAGAAAAATCAAAATATGGAAAATTCCACATGTAAAAATCCTCATATAAAATTTTAGAGGAAATTCTTAAATAAGGGTCAAAAAAAGGAAAATAAGCAGTGACACTCATATCATGATTCAATTTAGGATAAAAATCCTTAGTTTTACAAAAATTTGTCAAATTTTGAAAATCAAATCTATTTTCAAAATTTATTCGATTTACAAAGTATTTTTTATTTAACAATATATTATATGTATGCAAAATGAATTCTGGAATAATAAATTGAATTTCCTTTTTTTCATGATTTTGAATCATATAAAAATCGATAAACCATAAATAGTTAGAAAATTTTTTTCTTATGTTGATATAAGAAAAAATTGCATCTTTATGAAAAAGATTATCATAATTAACATTTGCATGAAAATTTATTTCGGAATCAGATTTGAAATCTGAATTATGTTCCCACTGAAATAGAAAATCTTTTTCTTTTTGATTATAAAAATTATAATTAATCAATCCATGATCAACATGTTTGAATTTATATTTTATGCTTGTTTGAATTTTCCATTTTTCAATATTATATATTGATGTTGTGATGCTAAAATTTAAAAAATTAGAAATCGGAAAAAATAAACCAAAATCTTCCATGTATATTCTTTTATTTTGAATACCGAATTTTGGATATATAATACCATAAGATGGTTGTTTTGATTTCGAAGGTATATATAAAAAAGGTAAAAAAATAGGCATTGGTACTCCATACCAATAGAATAAAATTGGTCCAGAAAAAATGGATTTTTTTAAAAAAGAATATTTCAAATAATTTGTTTTTAAATAAAAATCAGGAAAATCATCTTTTTTTTTTAAAAAAAAAGGATCTGATATGTATGTAATTTTTTTCATCAAAAAATCATTTTTTCTTTTAATTATATCATGAGCAATTATAATATGATTTTTTTCTTTTACATATAAATCTTTTGCTTCTCCTATTTCATTATTTAAATTAAAATGAATTTTACTAAAAAAAAATTCTCGATTTTCGGTTCTTAAAAAAACCGATTTTTCGTTTGATTTTGCATATAAATCACCATTTTTCCAATTAAATTCGATATAATCAGCTTCAATTTTTGAATTTTTATATTCTATTGAAGCTTGTCCTTCTAAATATGATTTTCCTTCTTTAATATCATGTTCTTGTATATTTGATCTGTATTTTATAATATCTTTTAAAAAAGATAAATCGTTTTTTTTATCGTTTTCTTTTTTTTCATTTCCGTAAAAAATGGAAGTAGAAGTATAAGAAATAAGTAATATGATATAAAAAAAAATTCTAATTTTTTGCAAGTTTTTGATTTTTTATTTCGTAAAATTCATTACAAAATTTTTTTTACATGTAATTTATCTATGCATAATCCTAACATTTCTAATATAGTTAGATGAAATATTGGATGATTTTTATTCTGATCAATTTCACACATAGGTTCTAAAACAAATCTTCTTAAATGTAACAATGGATGTGGAATTGTCAAAATGGAACTATGTATAATGATATCATCATAAAACAAAATATCTATATCTATTTCTCTGTTTTGATATTCTTTTTTTTTTTTTTCGAAAAAATTTTTTTTTCTCCCTATTATAAATTCTATTTTTAAAATTTTTTTTAAAATATCAATAGGAGAATAATTTGTTTTGATATGCAAAACTCTGTTATAAAAAACAGGAGAATTTTTCATATTCCATGCCTCACTTTCGAAAATCGATGAAGTTTTAATAACTTCACCGATTTTTTTAGATATTAAAATTAAAGATTTATCTAAATATATTTTTTTATTTTCTTTGTTACTTCCTTGTAACAAGAATACATCATGTTCTTTCAAAAGAAAAAATTATTATAACATATTTAATATACTGAAAAACTGTATTTTTATATAATATTATTAATTAATTTAATGGGATTAGTAGTAGATTTTATGAAGAATCTTTTTACTCAAGAAATAGCTATAGATTTAGGAACAGCAAATACATTGATTATGCATAATAATAAAGTTATAGTTGATTTACCTTCAATAATAGCTATAGATGTAAGGACTAAAAAAGTGTTAGCAGTAGGGGAAGAAGCTAAACAAATGCAAGGGAAAACACATGAAAATATAAAAATATATAAACCATTAAAAGATGGGGTAATTGCAGATTATCAAGTAGCAGAATTAATGATTAAAGAATTTATTAAAAAAGTTCCAGGAGTAAATAACAAATTTTTTACTCCATCTTTAACAATGGTTATTTGCATTCCATCAGGAATAACGGAAGTAGAAAAAAGAGCAGTTAAAGATTCTGCACAACATCTAAATGCTAAAGAAGTTTATTTAATTGAAGAACCTATGGCGGCGGCTATTGGTTCAGGTATCTCTGTCACAAAACCAGAAGGAAATCTGATTATAGATATAGGAGGCGGAACTACAGAATGCGGGGTTATAGCTTTAGGTGGAATAGTCTGTCAGAAATCTATCAAAATAGCTGGAGATGTATTTACTAATGATATAGCCTATTTTTTACGTTCTAAATACAATCTGTATATTGGAGAACGAACTGCCGAAAAAATAAAAATAGACATAGGAGCTGCTATGGAATCCATAGAAAATCCTCCAGAAGATATTCATGTACAAGGGAGAGATTTGCCCACAGGAAAACCTAAAGAAATGAACATTTCTTATAAAGAAACAATACCAGCTTTAGATAAATCAATATTACGAATTGAAGATGCAGTTATGGAAACTCTTTCTCGAACTCCACCAGAACTTGCCGCAGATATTTATAAAACGGGAATATATATGGCAGGAGGAGGTTCTCTTTTAAGAGGTTTAGATAAAAGAATTTCAAATAAAACAGGTCTTACTGTTTCTTTAGTGGAGGATCCTTTGAGAGCAGTAGTAAAAGGAACAGGTGTTGCGTTAAAAAACATTGATAAGTTTACATTTCTAATGAAATAGGGTTGAATTTTATGCGTGAATTTTTTAGTTTTTTTTTTAAATGGCGTTTACTGATCTTTTTTTTATTATTGGAATCCACTGCTATTTTCCTTTCTTTTTCAGATTCAAAATTTCATCAATATATTTATGCTGGTTCTTCAAATTTCATGATTGGAAAAATTTATGAAAACATTTATAACTTACGTAGTTATTTTTCACTAAAAATTGAAAATCAGAAACTTTTAAATGAAAATAAAAGATTACATAATAATCAAATATCTTCTAAAATAAAGAAAATATCTAAGGATATTCAAATAAACGATGTTCATTATTTACAACAATATACTTTTACTCCAGTACAAATCATAAATAATAGTATTCATGAACAAGCTAACTATATCACGATTAATAAAGGCAGTATAGATAAAATCAAACCAGATATGGGAATTATATTACCCAATGGAATTGCAGGAATTATTATAAAAACTTCACCACATTTTAGTATTGCAATTTCTATTTTAAATCCAAAAATTAAAGTTAATGCAAGATTAAAAAGAAATAAATATTTTGGAACTTTAAGTTGGGATGGACTGGATCATGAATATGTCGTTTTATATGATATTCCAAGATATTCTAGTATACATAAAGGAGATATTGTAGAAACGGATGGAAAATCAGCTACCTTTCCTGAAGGAATTACAATTGGAAAAGTCCATTCTTATAAACTAGATGAAGAACATGCCAATTATGTTATAAAAGTAAAACTCATGGCCAATTTTTCAACAATAGAAAATGCTTATGTTGTAAAAAGTTTGTTTAAAAAAGAATGGGATGACGTTCAACTTTATAAAGTTGAAAATAAATAATGAATTTCATTAAAGACTTTATGATTTTTATATTTTACATTTTGATTCTTTTTTTAATTCAAATGTCAATAATAAATTGTTTGGTTTCAGGCATTCATTCTTATATATATATTCTTTTTATATTAGTATATCCATATAATTCAAATCAATTTATATTTTTGTTTTTATCGTTTTTGATAGGATGGATCTTTGATCATTGTATGAATACTGGAGGGATTCATGCTTTTTCTTCTACTTTATCTGCTTTTTTAAGACTGAAATTTTTACAATTTTTTGATGGAAAAAATTTTGTAAATAAGAATAATTTTTCAATTCATGAATTGTCTTTTATTAGGAAAACACTTTATATATTTTCATTAGTCATTACACATCATTTTTCTTTATTAATATTAAAAATATTGAAGGAAACTAATTTCAACCAAATTATTTTATTTAGAACAATATTTAGCAGTATTTTTACAACTATTTTATGCATTATATATTTTTTTTTCAGAAAAATTAAACATTGAAAAAATTATATAAATTTTATATTTTATTAAGTTCTGTGGGTCTGATTTTGATAATCAGACTGTTTTATATACAAATCTATACAGAAAAGTATATTCTGAATGCTTTTAATACCTCTATTAAACAAGAAATCATTATTCCTGAAAGAGGATCTATTTTCGATAGAAATGAAAATTTATTGGTTTTCAATAAATCTATTTATGAATTAATAGTTATTCCTATTCTTATAGATGAACATTTTGATATTATAGAATTTTGTAATCTTGTAGGAATTGATAAAAATATTTTCTTTAAAAATTTAGATAAAGCAAAAGCCTATTCTAAATATTTACCTTCTGTTTTTTTACCTTTTATTTCAAAAGAAAAATTCGCTACTATACAAGAAAAACTTTATAAATACAAAGGTTTTGATTGGACAAAACGTTCTTTAAGAGATTATAAAATAGAAAGTTCAGCTAATATTTTAGGATATATAGGGGAAGTGACTCAAAAAGATATAAAAAAAGAATCTAGTTATTATCAAATGGGAGATTTTATTGGTTGGGCTGGAGTAGAAAAATCTTATGAAAAAATTTTAAGAGGAAAAAAAGGAATAAAATATTGGTTAAGAGATAGAAAAGGATGTATTATAGGAAGTTATAATAATAGTAAAAATAATATTAAAGCTATAAGTGGAGATGATATTTCTTTAACTATAGATTTGAATTTACAAAATTATGCAGAACAATTAATGTATCAAAAAAAGGGAGGAATTGTAGCCATAAATCCTAAAAATGGAGAAATTTTATCATTGGTATCTAGTCCGATTAATAATCCTAATTTATTTGTAGGAATCAATCGATCTAAAGAATTTAAAAAATTGATAAAAAATACAATAGATAATCCTTTATTTGATAGAACAACACAAGCTCGTTATCCTCCAGCTTCTCCATTTAAATTAATTACTGAATTAGCAGGACTTCAAATGGGAGTAGTAAACACTAATACTACTTTTATATGTTATAAGGGATTTAAATATGGAAAAAAAAGAATCCATTGTCATTCTGGAATTCATGGATTACCTATAGGAATAGAAACAGCTGTTGCTGTTTCTTGCAATAATTATTTCGCACAAGTTTATAAACGTGTTATTGAAAAATATCCTAAAAATTTGACAAAAGGAGTTAATGAATGGAGTGATATTGTTAAAAGTTTTGGTTTTGGAAATTACTTATATAACGATTTAGCGACGGGAGAAAAAGGGATTATTCCATCTGGTGATTATTATAATAAAAAATATGGGAAAAAAAAATGGAATGCCATAACAATTATTTCTAATAGTATTGGACAAGGTGAAATTAATGTAACTCCTATACAGTTAGCTAATATGGTTTGTGCTATAGCGAATCGTGGATTTTTTTATACTCCACATATAGTAAAACGAATTAATCATCAAACTATATCTAATCCAAATTATACTACAGCTAAACAAACCAAAGTTAAAAGAAAACATTTTGATTTAATTATTAATGGAATGGAAAAAGTTTTCATGATTGGAACAGGTAGAAATTTTAAATCATCTGATATTAGAATGGCCGGAAAAACAGGAACAGCTCAAAATTTTATTCAAGTCAATCACAAAATGATTTCTTTACCAGATCATTCAATTTTTATATTATTCGCTCCAGTAGAGGATCCTAAAATTGCTATTTCTGTTGTGATAGAAAATGGAGGATTTGGTTCTCGTTGGGCTGGCCCTATCGCTAGTCTTGTTGCGGAAAAATATATTAAAAATCATGTGAATAGAAAAAATCTTGAAAAAAAAATCATGACTTCAGGACTTCAAAAAACATATAATTCTATAGCAAGAATGAAAAAATTAAATGACTTTTACATAAAAAATTATATTGACAAAAAGAAATAAAATATTGCTTAAAAATATAGATTGGATCGTTGTAATTTTTTATATCATTATAATTTTTTTTGGATGCATCAATTTATATTCTGTTTCTCCAGAGAAAGCAGAAAAACAATTAATATGGATTTTATTGAGCTTTATTTTCATATTTTTTATTTTTTTATTTCAACCTATTCATTATAAACATATAACTCCATTTTTATTCATATTTACGTTATTTCTTCTGATTGGAGTATTTTTTTTCGGAAAAAATATAAATGGATCAAAATCTTGGTATGTTTTTGGACCTATTAGTTTCCAACCATCTGAATTGGCTAAAATATCAACATCTTTAATCATAGCTCATATTATGAGTCAAGAGAATAATATAGAGAATAATAAAAAAACACTTCTATATATATCTATTATATTAGTGTTACCTGCTTTTTTAATATTTTTACAACCTGATCCTGGTTCTTCTATAGTTTTTTCTTCTTTTCTTCTGACTCTGTATAGAGAAGGATTATCTATATCTTTTATATTTTATTTTTTATTTTTTATTTTTTTATTTGTTGTTTCATTAAATTTGTCTCCTTGGATTATAGTTTTATTTTTATTCATAATTTTTATTCTTCTCTTTTTTTTTAAGAAAAAAATATCATTGATTGATTTATTCTTTTATATATTTTTATTTGTTAGTTTTTCAGTTTGTTCTATTTTATCTCCATTTCTCTTTCAAAAATTTTTAAAACAACATCATAAAGATAGAATCAATATTTTATTTAAAAATGAATTTGATAGAAAATATAGAGATAATGTAGGATATAATTTATTATATTCTAAAACGGCTATTGGTTCTGGAAAATTTTTTGGAAAAGGATATCAAAAAGGAACTGTAACAAAAGGAAAATTTGTTCCTGAACAACATACTGATTATATTTTTTGTACAGTAGGAGAAGAATGGGGGTTCGTAGGAAGTATTATTTTGATAATATTTTATTTATTATTTATTAGTCGTATTTATTTTTTATCTGAGAGACAAAAAGATGTATTTGGAAGAATTTTTGGATATTCAGTTGGTAGTATTCTTTTTATTCATCTGATTATTAATTTAGGTATGGTTATGGGTCTTTTTCCTACAATAGGAATTGTTTTACCTTTTTTTAGTTATGGAGGATCTTCTTTTTGGTCTTTTACTGTTTTATTATTTATCTTTGTTAGAATAGATGCATCAGATCAAACTAGTTTGATTTAATTTTGTTCTAAAGAAAATAGAAAATAAAAATTAATTGTTATGAGGGGCTGATTTTGGATTTGACAGCAAGACTAAGTAATAAAGGAAAGCATATCGTGTCACGTAAGGTATTACACGAAAATCAAGCGTTACAAAATATACAAATGGCGAAAAAGAATACGCTTTTGCTGCTTAATGATAAATCATTATAGCTGAGTCTGCAAAAAATGCAGAAGCAAAATATCTCTCAGTAATTTTTTCCTTATAATTGCTGATTTAGAGGTACTAAAAATTAAGGATAAGAAAATAGATGATTCTTAAGTTTTCTGAAATTATATTTTGAATCTTAAATTTTTTTTCAAGATCCAAAACTTGAATGAAAATGAAAAATATTTTTTGGATAAATATGTAGAAATCTTTTATACTACTTGTTTGGACGCGGGTTCGAATCCCGCCAGCTCCATATTATAATTTTATAAAAAATAAGAAAAATTGAGTTTTTTATATATAGTGTATTATCTGGAATGTTTCTAGGATTTGGATGGCCTACTGAAGGTTCTCCCATGTATTTATTTATCGCTTTTGTTCCTCTATTGTATATAGAAAATTATTCGAATCATTCTTTTTTTAAAATTTTATTATTTTCTTTTATCACTTTTTTAACATGGAATGCCATTTCTACATATTGGTTGTCTTATGCAAAAAGAACTAATGGTAGTTTCGCTATAGAAGCTTATTTAAGTCCTGTGTTACTTAATGCTTTATTTATGTCAATTATTTTTTCTTTTTATTCATGGATTAAGAAACATGTCAAAGAAAAAAGAATAGGGTATGTATTTTTAGTTTGCTTGTGGATTTCATTCGAAAAAATGCATTTTGAGTGGGAACTATCTTGGCCATGGCTAAATTTAGGAAACGGTTTTGCTAATCGTACGGAATGGATTCAATGGTATGAATATACTGGAATTTTAGGAGGATCCATATGGATATGGATAGTGAATATTGGATTTACGGAATCCATTTTACAATATGAAAAGGATAAGAATATTATATCCTTATACAAAAAAATATTTTTTAATATAGGAATAATTTTTGTCATGATTTTTATATCAAATTTTATATATATAAAATATAAAGAAGATTATGACCGTCCTGCAAATATATTAATTCTGCAGCCTAATATTGATCCATACCGTAAGAAATATTCTATTTCTACAGATGAATTAATTTCAAAATTAAAAAGATTAATAGATAAAAAAATATCTAAAGAATCTATGATTATTATAGCTCCTGAAACTACCTTTCCAGGGAAAGGAAATAAAATACCAATAAAAAATATAAATCAAAATAAAATTATTTCTGAATTTCAGAATTATTTAAAAAGTAAATCTCCAAATACAGTATTTATAACAGGAGTAGAATTACTCACTTTCTATCATAAAAATAGAAGTAAAACTTCCATTCCTATTTTTTCAAAGAAAACAAAAAGTATACAATGGATAGATATTTTTAATTCAGTAATTAAAATAGGAGCTAATCAAAATATCGAACTTCATCATAAATCTAAATTGGTTCCAGCAGTAGAAACTTTTCCTTATAAAAAAATTTTTTCACCTATATTAGGAAATATATTACTTAATTTTGGAGGAACTGTCATGGAACTTGGAAAAGAAAGTTCTCCTTCTGTTTTTCAATATCCTCATTTAGGAATTAAAATAGCTCCTATTATTTGTTATGAATCTGTTTTTGGAGAATATGTTTCTAATTTTTTTAAAAAACAAAATGTGGAATTAATAGTTATTATTACTAATGATGGATGGTGGGGTTTATCACAAGGACACAAACAACATCTGTATTATGCCCGTATTAGAGCAATTGAAAATCGAAAATATATAGCTCGATCTGCAAATACAGGGATTTCTTGTTTTATTAATGAAAAAGGAGAAATTGTAACCTCTTTACCTTATGATAAAGAAGGTTTTTTATACCAAAAAATATATCTCAATAAAAAGGAAACTTTTTATATTAAATATGGGGATTGGATTTCGAAAATTTGTTTTTTTACAACAATCATGATTATATTATACACAATTATATATAATATTGGAAATTACTTGTTTCATTCAAAAAAAATGAAAACGAATCAATTCCAAATTTTAATTTGAAGATAAGCTTTTCCTATATGATTAACAATATCATTAGCAATGATAGCTTCTTGACTTAATTTTTTTGATGCAATATCTCCTGCTAATCCATGTAAATAAACACCCATTATACATGATTCTTTTGAAGAATAACCTTGAGATAATAAACTCATGATCATACCAGTAAGCACATCTCCACTTCCAGCTGTTGACATTCCTGCATTTCCTGTACTATTAAAATATAGATGACCGATAGGTGTTGAAATAACGGAATGTGCTCCTTTTAATACTATGAAAATTTTATATTTTATAGACATTTTTTTTAAAAAAAATAATTTTTCATAATCATTTTTCCATGATATACATAATAATCTTTGAAATTCTTTTGGATGTGGAGTCAGAATTGTTCCTTCTGGAAGGATATCTAATAATTCTAATTTATGAGATAATATATTTATGGCGTCTGCATCAATTACCATAGGTATTTTTTTATTTTTTAATTTTAATAAAAGAGATTCTACAGCATACCTAGTTTTAGGATGAAATCCAATTCCCATACCTATTCCTATTGCATTGATATTCTCATTATCAAGATCTAAATCAATATTACTAATCCAATGTTTGTTCTTATCTGTATTTACAATAGCTTCTGGAAGTGTATTTTGAATCATTTCATATCCGCAATTAGGTACATATATACTTAATTTTCCTATTCCAGTACGAAAGCTAGCAATTGCGGAAAGTATAACAGATCCTATCATGCCAAAACTTCCTCCTACAATTATTCCATGACCATAATTTCCTTTATGTGAAAATTTTTTTCTTCTCTTTTTTTTATATATAGCATGAATACACATATTATCTATGTAAAAATTATCAGTTTGTATTTTTTGAATGAAATCATCTTTCCATCCGATATTTATTAAATACCATTTTCCAATATAATCTTCATAATTTGGTAGTAATAAAGGTAATTTTGGAATTTGGAAAGTTAAAGTATGAGTAGCCTTGATTATTTCTTCAAAATTTTCATTATCTTTTTCAATAAAAAGTCCAGATGGAATATCTATTGATATAACTGATTTAAATTTTTTTTTATTTATATAGTGAAAAAAAGATTTCCAATATTTATTATTAATAGGACGATTGAATCCTATTCCAAAAATAGCATCGATAAGATAACTTTTTTCATTTAGAATAGGGAATTCTTCATTTTCATTAATTTTTTGATAATTTATTTTATGCTGTAATATTTGATTTTTTTTTATGAAAAATTCATTTGAAAAATGATTAGAAATGTTAACTATATATACAGAAACTGTTGCTCCATATGAACGTAACATCTCAGACAAAAAGAGTCCATCTCCTCCATTATTTCCATTTCCTACTAATACTATAAATGGAATTTTTTTAACTTGAAAATATTTATGACGAATAATCCAATTAAAACAATTTTTAGCGGCTCTTTCCATCAACTGAATGGAAGATATTGATTCGGAATCAATACAATATTGATCTGCTTTTCTAATTTGATTTAAAGAAAGAATTTTCATTTTTTAAAATGAATTTATTATTTTTGATTTTATAAGTTATAAATTTTATATTTTTAGATTGTGAAATCTGATTAGTATCTGCAAATATAAAACGATTAATCTAGATGTCCGAGTATAATTTGACCCTTCCAGCCATGGGTGAAAGTATAGCTGAGGCTACTATCATTCGTTGGTTAAAAGAAGAGGGAGATTCTATAAAGAAAGAAGATCTTTTGGTAGAGATAGCTACCGATAAAGTCAATTCTGAAATATCTTCCCCTGTAAACGGTATATTAAAAAAGAAATTATTTTCGCCTAATGAAGTTGCTAAAGTGGGGAGTTTTATTGCTATTTTAGAAACAGAAGAAAATTTATCTTTTGATGATTTACCAATAGAAAAAAACAAAAAACGTTTTTATTCTCCTCTTGTCCGTACTATTGCTAAAAAGGAAGGAATCAGTTTTTATGAATTGGAAACAATAGAAGGAACTGGAGAAAAAGGACGTATTACTAAAAAAGATATATTAAAATATATTCGTATTAAAAAAAATAATATTCCTAATAGGATTATTGATATAAACAATGATAAAAATGAAGAAGAAATAATTGAAATGGATAGAATGCGTAAAATTACTGCAGAACATATGATGAGAAGTAAAAATATTTCTGCACATGTTACTTCTTTTGTTGAAGCGGATGTGACTAATATAGTCAAATGGAGAGATAAAATAAAAGAGACCTTTCAAAAAAATACAGGAGAAAAATTGACTTTAATGTCAGTTTTTGTAGAATGTGTGGTAAAAGCTATAAAAGATTTTCCTATGATCAATATTTCTGTAAATGGAACAAGTATAATAAAAAAAAGAAATATCCATATAGGATTAGCGACTGCTTTACCCAATGGGAATTTAATTGTTCCTGTTATAAAAAATGCAGATTCTTATAATTTAGTAGGATTAATAAAAATTATTAATGATTTAATAAAAAGAGCGAAATCTAATCAATTAAAACCTGAAGAAACTCAAGGTGGGACTTATACTATTAGTAATATAGGTAGTTTTGGAAATTTTTTTGGTACACCAATTATACATCAACCACAAGTTGCAATTATGGCAATAGGTTTCATTCAGAAAAAATTATCTATAATAGAAACTCCAAAAGGAGATTTAATAGGAATAAGACATAAAATTTATTTATCTCATTCCTATGATCATCGTGTTATAGATGGGGTTTTAGGTGGATGTTTCGTTAAAAAAGTCGCTTTGTATTTAGAAAAATTTAATTGTAATATCACAACACAAAATTAAAATTATGAAAATTAGCTTTGATGCACTCATTGAAATTCCTAAAGGAAGTAGAAATAAATATGAATTTGATAAAAAAAATAATCTAATTCGATTAGATCGAGTATTGTACTCTCCTATGAGTTATCCAACGGATTATGGTTTTATTCCAAAAACTCTTTCTCTAGATGGAGATCCATTAGATGTATTAGTTTTTTTAACAGAACCTACAATTCCAGGTTGTTTGATAGAAGTGAAACCTATAGGAATTTTTTTTATGATAGATGAAAAAGGAGAAGATGAAAAGATTATTTGTGTTCCCGTTGCAGATCCTAATTATAATATTATAAATAATATTGATGAAATCGCATTACATACAAAAAAAGAAATAGAACATTTTTTTTTAGTTTATAAAGACTTAGAAAACAAAAAAGTAAAAATAGGAAATTGGAAAGATCAAGAGGAGGCTATTTCTGTATACAAACAATCTTGTTTGCGATATAAGAATCATTTAACGTAAGTGTAATTCTTTCAATTTTTCTTTTTCTAAAAAGTATGGAGCATTTGTCATCATATCTTTTCCATAATTATTTTTTGGAAAAGCAATGAAATTTTTTATATTTTTATTTCCTTCTAAAAGATTCACTAGTCTGTCTAATCCGAAAGCTATTCCTCCATGAGGAGGGACTCCATATTCAAAAGCTTTTAGAAAAAAACCAAATTTAGATTCTATTTCTTTTTGAGATAATCCTAAATGTTTAAAAATTAAATTTTGTATATTTTTGTTATGAATACGTATCGATCCACTTCCTATTTCTATTCCATTTATAATTAAATCATAAGATTGAGAACGAACATTTTTTGGATTTTTTTTCAAAAAATGAATATCTTCTTCTTTTGGACTGGTGAAAGGATGATGTACAGATTTATATTTATTGGATTTATCTTCCCATTCTAAAAGTGGTAAGTCTTTTATCCATAAAGGTTTAAAAATTTTAGAATTGTTTAGATTCAACAAATCTGCTATTTTAAGTCGTATTTTTCCAAGTTTTTCTCGAGTTTCTTTTTTTTCACCATAAGAAAAAAATAATAAATCACCGGGACTAGCTTTAAAATGTTGAACAAAAATTTTTATAATCTCCTTATTTAAAAAATTTTTTTTAGAAAAAAATAAAGTTTTATTATATGAGTATTTTATCCAGAAAAAATTCTTGTTTTTTGTTGTTTTTAAAAAAGAATTCATTTTATCATTATCATGAATGTTATAGCATTTTTTAATTTGAATTCCTATCACTAATTCTTGTGTTTTTAAAAAATTAATATTTTTGGTTTTAACTAAATTATTAAACTCCAAAAAAGACATATCAAAACGAATGTCAGGGGTATCTGTTCCATACATTTTAATAGCATCAGAATAAGAAATAGAAGGAAAAGAATCTAATTTAATGTTTCTAATTTTTTTAAATATATGTTTTATGAAATACTCAAAAAATTTTAATACATCATATACTTCCACAAAAGACATTTCACAATCTATTTGTGTAAACTCAATTTGTCTATCAGAACGAGAATCTTCATCCCTAAAACATTTGACGATTTGAAAATATTTGTCTATTCCTCCAATCATCAATAATTGTTTAAATAATTGTGGAGATTGTGCTAATGCATAAAATTGATTAGGATGTATTCTGGAAGGAACTACAAAACTTCTAGCTCCTTCTGGAGTATAATTTATCAACATAGGAGTTTCTATTTCTAAAAATCCATTATCAGAAAGAAAATTACGAATTTCCATAGTTAAATTATGACGAATCATCAAATTTTTCTTCATAATATTTCTTCTAATATCAAGATATCGATAAATCATTCTAATTTCTTCATTTCCATCTGTTTCATTTTCTATAGTAAATGGAGTTGATAGTGATGGATTTAACAAATCTATATGTGATACTAAAATTTCTATTTCACCTGTAGGAATGTTGTAATTTTTAGATAATCTTTTGACTACTTTTCCTTTTATTTTAATTAAAAATTCTTTACCTAGAAAGGTATTTTCTTTCATTAATTTTTTAGAAATAATTAATTGTGTGATGCCAAAATAATCTCTAATGTCTATGAATAATAAAGATCCTAAATTTCTTATTTTTTGAATCCATCCAGACAATATTACTTCTATACCAATATCTTTTAAACCTAATTCTCCACAATTATGTGTTCTGTACATGATTTTTTGTTTTATTCAGATAATTCTTCATAAACTTCTATAAGATCTCCAGGTTTAAGATTATAATAATTTTTTATTCCTAATCCACATTCATACCCTTTTGAAACTTCTTTTGCATCTTCTTTAAAACGTTTAAGAGAAGTAAATTCTCCATTATTATGAATAACAATCCCTTCTCTAATTAGTCTTACTTTTGCTTGACGTAATAATTTTCCTTCTATGACCATACATCCTGCTATGATTCCTATTTTTGGAATTTTAAAAATCTCTCTAATTTCAGCATTTCCTAATATTTTTTCTCTTATTTCAGGAGATAACATTCCATCCATTGCTTCCTGAATATCATTAGTAACGTCATATATAACTGAATAAGTACGTATTTCTATATTTTCTTTTTTTGCTATATTTCTAGCTCCAATATTAGGACGAACATTAAACCCTATAATAATAGCATCTGAAGCACTTGCTAACAAAACATCAGATTCTGTAATCTGACCTACACCTTTATAAATAATATTGATCATAATAGTATTTGTAGATAATTTCTGAATAGCATCAGCAATAGCTTCTACTGATCCATCCACATCTCCTTTAATAATAATTTTGAGTTCTTTAAAATCGCCTAATGCTATTCGTCTTCCGATTTCATCCAATGTAAGATGTTTTTGAGCTCGTATATTTTGTTCTCTTTGCAATTGTTCTCTTCTAGAAGCAAGTTGTTTAGCTTCTTTTTCATCTTTAAATACCTTAAATTTATCTCCAGCTGTAGGAGCTCCATTTAACCCTAAAATGGTAATAGGTTTTGATGGTCCTGCTGATAAAATTGATTTTCCTCGTTCATCTAAAATATTTTTTACTTTTCCATGATGACTTCCTGCTAAAACATAATCTCCTACTTTTAATGTTCCTCCTTGTATAAGTAAAGTTGTAATGTATCCTCTTCCCTTATCCAAAGAAGCTTCAATTACAGTTCCTATTCCAGGTTTATCTGGATTAGCTTTTAAATCCAATGATTTAGAAACTAAAATAACTATTTCCAATAGTTTATCTATTCCAGTTCCTAATTTTGCAGATATTTCCTGAGTTGGATACTTTCCCCCCCATTCTTTTACTAAAAAATTTAAATGAGCTAATTGTTCTCTAATTTTATCCGAATTTGCATTAGATTTATCCATTTTATTAAAAACAAAAATAATAGGAACACTAGCTGCTTGAGCATGACTAATAGCTTCTTTAGTTTGCGGCATGATCTGATCATCCGCTGCTATAACTATAATTGCTATATCTGTTATTTGTGCCCCTCTTGCTCGCATAGCAGTAAAAGCTTCATGACCAGGTGTATCTAAAAAAGTAATACTTTGACGATTGGAACATTCGACGCTATAAGCTGCTATATGTTGAGTAATCCCACCTGCTTCGCCTGCAATCACATTAGTATTTCTTATATAATCTAGTAAAGATGTTTTCCCATGGTCAACATGTCCCATAACAGTGATAATAGGAGGTCTAGGTTTTAAATTTTCTTCTAAATCTTTATCATCTTGAACTGCTTCTTCTAAATCCATTCCAATAAATTTGACATTGAATCCAAATTCATCTGCAACTAAAGTTAATATTTCTGCATCTAATCTCTGATTCATAGTAACCATTATCCCCAAAGACATGCAAGAAACAATTACATCAGTAGCATTAACTTTCATCATAGAAGCCAATTCATTGACAGTGGTAAATTCAGCTAACTTAAGAACTTTTTCTTCTTTTTTTATTTCTATTTGATTTTGTATAAGCTTTTTTTCCTTTTTAGACTGACGTTTCTCTTTTCTAATTTTCGAAGCTTTTGACTTGATTCCTTTAGAAGATAATTTTTCTAAAGTTTCTTTAATTTGTTTTTTTATTTGTTCATCAGTAATTACCGATTTTTGTGTATTTCTTTTATTTTTAGATTTATTTTTATCTATCTTTCTTTCATTTACATGAGAAAATTTTTTGAAGGAAGATTTTTTCTCTTTATTTTGTTTTTTTTCTGTAGAAACATCTTCAAAAAAAATTTCTTTTTTAATTCTTTTTCGTTTTTTTTTGATTTCTGATTTTGTTCTTCTTTTTTCAAATTGAGATAAATCTATTCTATCTCCCGTTAGCATAACTCCATCTAATTTCTGATAAATAGTATCAATATGCTCAGGTTTATTGTTATTTTTTAATTGATTTTCTATTTTTTTTTCTTGATATAAGTTATTTTTTTTTTCTTCTTTATTCGCATATCTTTTATCTAATGTATCAATATCTATTTTCCCTATTTTTTTGAATTTAATTAGGTTTTCTGATTTTGCACGTATAATTTGATAACTCTGAATATGTTTTGATTTTAATAATTCCTTTTTTATTTTGTCTTTTTCCATTCTTTTTTGCAAAAAAACTTTTTCAGACGCATCTCGTATTTCCTTATAAGTTTGAAATTCTCTAACAAGAGATTTATACACTTGTTCTTCTATTTTTGCGTTAGGATTATTTTCTATTTCTATTCCTTTTTTTTTTAAAAAACTAATTACTCTTTGTAAGGAAATATTAAATTTGGTGAGTACTGTTTTTAATCTGATTTTATCAGTCATATCAAAATATAATAAGAAAAGAAATAAAGATATTATAAAATTATGTATTTGTGTTGAATTCTTCTTCAAATTCTTTTCTCAATATAGTAAATACTTTATTTATAATCTTTTCTTCGAGATTAGTACGTTTTTTTAAATCATTTTTTCCATAATTTAAAACAGATTTTGCAGTATTTAAACCTACTTTATGAAATCTTTCTAAAACTTCTGATTCAATTTCATCAGAAAATTCTGTTAATTCTACATCATCTTCATAGGGAAAATCTCTAAATATATGAATTTTATACCCTGTTAATTGACTAGCTAATTTTATATTTTGACCTCCTTTTCCGATTGCCTTTGATATTTCTTCAATTTTGACATATACATTAACATATTTATATTCTTCATTTACTTCCATCATAGAGATTTTAGCAGGACTTAAAGATCGTGTAATATATAGCTGTATATTAGAGGTATAATTGATAACGTCAATATTTTCATTTTTCAACTCTCTCACAATAGGATGAATTCTAGATCCTTTCATTCCGACACAAGCTCCAACTGGATCTATGCGATCATCATAAGATTCCACAGCTACTTTTGCTTTTTCTCCTGGAATACGTGCTACTTTTTTTACTGTAATTAAACCATCAGAAACCTCTGGGATTTCTAATTTAAAAAGTTCTTCTAAAAAAGATTCATCTTTTCTAGTGAGTATAGCAAAGGGTCGATTATCTTTCCAATCTACTCTTTTAATTAAAGCTCTAACTGGATCTCCTTTTCTGAAAAAATCACTTGGAATTTGTTCTTGTTTTGGTAACACCATTTCATTTTGTTCATCATCCCTCATGATGATTTGTTTCGGTAAAATATGATAGACTTCAACATTAATAATTTCTCCTATTTTATTTTTAAATTTCTTATAAGTATTTGTGTTATCATATTCGTTAATTTTAGAGAGTAAATTTTGTCTTAGAGATAAAATGCCTCTTCGTCCTAAAGATTGTAATTCTACCTTTTCTGTTACTTCTTCTCCTATTTCAAAATCAGGTTCTATTTTTCTTGCTGCAGAAAGTTCTATTTCTTTATTCATATTTTTTATTTTTCCATCTTCCACTACTATCCGATTTCTCCATATTTCTAAATCCCCTTGGTCTGGATTGACAATAATATCGTAATTTTTCGATGATTCATATTTTTTTTTTAAAACACATCGAATAGATTCTTCTAAAATGGCCATCAGACTCATTCTATCTATATTTTTTTCATATTTAAAATTTAAAAAGGAATCTATTAAAGCTTCATTATCCAT